>JBOIEG010000078.1:0-10409 GCA_050740915.1 Gammaproteobacteria bacterium
CGCCTACGTCGTGCTCGAGACCGACGCCGCGCTCACCCCGTGGACGCGGCGCGCGGTGCGGCTCGCCGACCACATTGTCCTGGTCGCGGACGCGACGGCGACGTCCGAGCCCGGGCCCATCGAGGTCGGGCTCTTGGCCGCTCACGATCACGACCGGGTGAGGGCCCGCCACTCGCTCGTCTTGGTTCACCCGCAAGCTACCCGGCTCCCCAGTGGAACAAAGGCGTGGTTGTCACGCCGGCAGCTTGACAGCTACCACCATGTGCGCCTCGGCGATCCGGCGGACCTCGCCCGCGTTGCCAGCATTCTTTCTGGGCGCGCCGTCGGGCTGACACTCGGTGGGGGTGGTGCGCGCGGCTACGCTCACATCGGGGTGGTCGCCGCTCTGCACGAGCTCGGCATCCCCATCGACATGGTCGGCGGCACTAGCCTGGGCGCCGTCATTGCGGCGCAGGTGGCGCTCGGCCTCTCGCGGGAGGAGATGATCGATCTCAACCTGCGGTTTATGAGCCGCAAGCCGTTCGCTCAGTACACCGTTCCTATGGTCGCCATGCTCAATGCCGGACGGCTCCAGGAAGGGATGCAGACGGCGCTCGGCGATACCCGGATCGAGGATCTTTGGATCAACTGCTTCGCGGTCTCCGTCAACCTCACGATCACCGAGATGGTCGTGCACGACCGCGGTCCCGCCTGGGAGGCCGTGCGGGCCAGCGTCTCACTTCCGGGGATCCTGCCGCCGTTCGTTCGGAGGAGCCACCTACTCGTCGACGGCGGTGTCATCAACAACCTGCCGGGCGACGTCATGCGACAGCGCGGCGGAGGATCCGTCATCGCCGTCAACGTCAGCGCGGCCGATGACCTCCGCTTTCCGCCTTCCGGCATCCCGTCCGAGTGGCGGATCTTCTGGAACAAGCTGCTCCCCTTTGCACGGCCGATCCTGGTCCCGGGTCTCGCGGCCATCGTGATGCGGACGCTCTTGCTCGCGAGCGCCAACCGCACCGCCCTCGTGGAGCGTGACGCCGATCTCGTGATCAAGCCGCCCCTGGACGCTTACGGCCTTTTAGAGTTCAAGAAGATCCACGCCATCGTCGAGGTCGGCTACCGCTACGCGCTCGAGGCCGCCTCCCGGTGGAGCGGACCGCGGGCTACCACGTGAGGCGCCGGGCGTCCTCTCAGGCGACGGTGATGGCAATATCATCGGCAACCGACGGTAGTTCACCGCCCCATACGGTCCCTGTGCCGTCTTGCGGCGAATCGCATCAAAGGTCCAAGCCACCTCGCTTGTAGGAGCTGCAGGGCCTCTTCCGCCTCCTGAGCTGCCCGCTTGCGCTCGATGAACTGCCCGATCTGGCTGCCCACCGCCCCCATCATGGCCAGGAGCGCTTCGTCCGGCTCGGCGACCTCGGTGCTGAAGAACTCCATCACGGCGAGAACCCGGCCCTCACACCAGATGGGCAACGCGAAAGCCCCTCGCAGGCCGACCTTCCGTGCGATGGGTGCGCGCGGGAAGTTCGGGTCTAGGGTAACATCGGCGCTCCAAACCGGGCGGCCCGTGGACCACACGCGGCCGGGCAGGCCCTCGCCCGGCCCGAACGAGGTGGTGCGGCTCACCTCTTCAAAGGCAGAGAGATCTCCAGGCGCGCTGTGAGACGTCACCCAGCGCAGGGCCCGGACGTTCGGGTCGGGATCGACCATCCACAGTGCTGACGAGGTCCAGCCGAGTGCCTCGCAGATGCTCTAGAGGATGCGAGGCGCCGCCTCGTCCAGGCTGGCAGACTCTTCCAGAGCGCGGGTGGTCGCGTGCTGGGCCAGCAGGCGGCGGCTCGCCTCGGTCCGTTCGGCGAAGTTTTGCTCGAGGCGTTGGTGCGCCTCGCTGAGCGCCAGCGCTTTCTGGGCGCTCTCCTCGTGCGCCAGGGTACGTTCCACGAACTCGCCTATCTGTGTGCCGATAGGGTCCATCATGGCCAGCAGGGCTGTGTCGGGCTCGGCGACCTCGACGCTGAAGAACTCCATGACGCCGATGAAACCCCCGGCTGCGGGGATGGGGAAGCAGAACGCGCCGTGCAGCCCAACCTTCCGTGCCGCCGGGAGCCGCGGGAAGTTCGGGTCCTCTTGTACGTCCGGGATCCACGCGGACTCTTCGCTCGCCCAGACCCGGCCGGGCAGGCCGACGCCGGCGACGAACGTGATGTGCTGGCTCATGGCGGAGAAGTCCGCCAACTGCACGGTAGGGGCGTGCCAGATCTCACCACAGCGCAGGACCCCCTTCTCGCGGTCGATGGTCCATAGTGCCGACCAGTGCCAGCCGAGACTCTCGCAGATGGCCTTCAAGATGGCGGGCATGGCCCGGCCGAGCGTCTCGGATTCCGCAAGCACGCGGGTGGCCGCATGCTGCGCCGCCTGACGCCGGCTCTGGACAGCGATGCGCGTCGCCATCTCGTTCAGCGCGCGCTCCACCTCCACCAGCTCGTCGCGGTCGGCAGGATCGACCGGGCACGCCTCGACATCGCCCTCCACCATCCTCCGGGCCATGCGCACGACACGCTGCGTGCGCTCTCCGATCCGGCGGACCTGCGCAAGCGCGAGGGCGGCCAGGAGCAGGCCGAACGGTAACCCGGCGAGCATCCACACGAGTGGCCGCCGGCTCGCAGCACGGGCCTCGTCGTCGACCGCGGAGGTGACCGCATCGGCACGGGCCAGGAGTTCTTCGCTGCGCTCGACGATGAAGGCGAGGGGCGCGCGGTCGGGCGTCGTCGTGGGAGTCCGCGTGGCCTCGTCGACGGCCGCTCGGACCGGTTTCCACGCCTGCTCCAGCTCTCGCAGCGCGGCGCGGGCTGGGGGCAGGGCGGCAGAAGTCCCATTCGCGTCCCCATCTTCGAGCACCTGCAGCCCACGAGTGAATTCCTCCGCGGTAGCGTGCACATCATCCAGGCGCTTCACGTCGCCACTCGCCACCCGGGAAGCATTCAGCGCGAGCCGCTGTGACAGCATGCGCTGCCGAGCGGCGAGGTTCACCACCGACGCGTCCGCCCGATGTCGGTACAGGCTGTAAAGCAGGAAGGCCGCGTGGACGGCCGTCAGCCCAACGACCAGAAACGCTATGAGGCGGAGCTTCGCAACGGGAGTGGCTTCGGTCCAGAACTTCATGGTTCCTTACCTGCGGATGTGAATTAGTTGGGAAGCGGTGAGGAGCCGTACGGCGTCAACCGGGCTTGACCTTGCTGGTTCTGACCGGGGGGCAAATCGGGGACGGACCCTGAGGGATCCCCACGAAATATTGGTGCCAAGCACAGTCGTTATGATTCAAGATTCGGGACTCTGGCGTTACGGAGTGGGATGCTTTGCCGGGCGATACAAAACTCGGTTGCTGTAAAGTGATCCTGCGCCCGTTCGATGATACGAATGCCGAGAAAGATCACGGATAGCCCGGTGCCGCACGGTATTGGCCTGATAGTGACGCATCAGTCCACGTTCCTTGGCGATGCTGCCGATGAGCCCAACACCAGCAGCGCGAGGGCCAAGCTGAGGAGCAGAATCGCCAGCCGCTGTGGGTCACGGCTACGATGAAACTCGAGCGCCAGACCAAACCGGGCGCTTTTCCTATCGCGGAAGCTCTCTTCGATCTGCATACGTTGGCAATAGATCTGTACCTCTCTATGGGCGAGCTTGCGGCCAGCCGGTAGATTGCTCGCCAAAATCCATGGCGCGCGCGGCCCGGGCGGCCTTCTTGCTGCGCTGACTGCGTGAGCGCTTGCCGTAGCGGTTGATTTCATGGCGCCCCTTGCCTGTCGGTGAGCCGTCCTCCCGAAACGCGTCCTGGACCTTTGGGATCGGGAAAATCGAAGGAATGCTCGACATTCCAACCTCGCCGGATATCGCACGCAGCGCGATCGCGGCTCGAACGCCTCCGAAGGCTCCAGCCGAGTAGTATACGATCGCGCTCGGCTTGTAAAAGTACTCCTCGATGAAGGCCGTGTCTGCGCTTCCCGCCGCTCGATGGATGTCTCAAATACGGCTGCAGCCTGGTTTTGAAGCTGCTGCTTCCAAGCACTGATCTGGTTCGCGTGTACCTCGAAATGCTCCGATAACTCGGCCAGCGTCTTGCCGCTCTTAACCGCCGCCAACGCAACTTGCGCCTTAAACTTTGCCGTCAGCTTCCGGCGTGGTTTTCTCTTGCTCCTCTTAGTTAGAAGCAAGGCTCAACAAGATCAGCCATCTCCATCAGTGCCTGCCGCCGGGCAGCGCTGACGGCCGTCCGGCAGTTGTTTCGGCAGTCGCTCCTGGCTTCTGTCACCCCGCACAGCAGGAGAGCTGCTTTACGTCCTTGGTGAAGGTCTGGGCGCAGAGCTTTAAGCCCTCCACCATGGTGAGGTAGGGGAAGAGTTGCTCCGCCAACTCCCGCACGCTCATGCGGTTACATAAGGCGATGGCGGCGGTCTGAATGACCTCGCCTGCTTCGGTGCTGATGATCTGCGCACCCAACAGGCGACCGCTGCTACGCTCGGCGATGAGCTTGATGAAGCCGCGTGTCTCGAAGTTGGCGAGCGCCCGCGGGACATTGTCTAGGGTGAGCGTGCGAGTCTCGGCCTCGATGCCCTGCTCTCGAGCCTGTGCTTCCGACAGCCCGACCGTTGCCACCTGGGGATCGGTGAACACCACGGACGGCATCGTACTGAGATCCAAGGTAGCGTCTCCGCTCGTCATATTGATCGCGGCGCGGGTGCCAGCGGCCGCAGCCACGTACACGAACTGTGGTTGATTTGTGCAGTCCCCCGCGGCATAGATATGTGGCGCCGAAGTGCGCATGTGCTGGTCAATGAGGATGGCCCCGCGTTGGTCGGTGTGCACACCGGCGCGATCGAGCTGCAGGGCCTCGGTATTGGGTCGCCGCCCGGTCGCGACTAATAAGCGGTCTGCAACGATGACCCCGGTTCCAATATCGAGGCGGAAACGTTTCGATCCCCATGACCAGGGGGAACGCTCGTAGCTAACGCTCTTGGTTTCGGTGTTAGTCAGGATCCGCACGCCCTCGGCTTCCAGGGCTTGCTTCAACACCGCGCCGATGTCAGGGTCTTCTTGCGGCAACAGCGAAAAGAGCTCGATCACGGTAAGCTGGGCTCCGAGTCGCCGAAAGGCCTGCCCGATCTCGAGTCCGACCGCTGAACCCCCAAGGACGATCAGATGTTGCGGGATTTCTTTGGCCACCAAGGCCTCGGTCGATGTCCAATACGGAGCGTCCTTCAATCCTGGAATCGGAGGGATCGTGGGCGCGGCGCCGGTGGCAATGAGAACGCGCTCTGGGTGCAGTGTATACGTGTTGCCGTCGCGGATTATTTCGATCGTGTTCGCATCTTGGAAACGCGCTTGCCCTCGAATGAGATTGATATTGAGGTTCGCATCCAAAATACTTTGATACTTGGCCTGCCGTAACTCCTGGACGCGCTCCTGCTGTTGCTTGACAAGGCAGGCGCGATCGATGGCATGGGCATGGTGCTGAATGCCTGGAAAGGCGTGTGCCGCCGCGAGGTGCGCGACCTGCGCGCCCCGGATCATGATCTTGGACGGCACGCAACCGACATTAACACACGTTCCACCCAGGGTCGCGCTCTCGACCACAGTGACCTGAGCACCTTCTTCCGCGGCACGGATGGCGCAAGCGAAGGCGGCCGAACCACTGCCGAGGATGGTAACCTGAAGACTGTTCTCGCCACTACCGGTGAGGGTGCTGTGCTCCTCGTCGAGGAGACTCGCGCCGTATCCCTTGGCGCGCACTGCTTTCAGCAAGCGCTGCGGCTCGATTCTCTCACTCGTCTCCACGTAAGCCAGGGTCTCATCGTAGGAGACCTTGGCCTGTACACCGGGGAAGGTATTTAAGGTCTTTTCGATCGTGCGCGCGCAGTGATCGCAGGTCATGCCGGTGATGCGTAATTTCTGGGTGCTCACAGACGTTCTCCTACCCAAACCTCCGCGCCCCGACAACGGCGCGGTGGCCGCACACAAGCGCATTGAATTGCGGTAACGCTGTGCTCATAATCGCCCTCCTGTGAATTTGCGCCGGGTGAGGCCATGCTTCAGGTAGAGGCCCCAAAGCGCTTCAGACAGCCACCATAAACCGAGTGTCCCCATCACCAGCCCGAGACCGAGCCAGATCCAGCCTTCTCGGCCTAAGTCGGGGCCATCAAGTAGGGTGAGGCACGCCATCACGAAGAAGAACGGCCCCGTGAAGTAACAGTGCGTTCGACCACAGTGAACCGCGTTGGCGACACAGGCCACGCCCATCCAGGCGAGGCTAACAAACCAAACCAAAGCCCGCAGTGACGGCTCAACCCAGATAGCCCCCACAAGCATCAAGACGGGCACTCCCCAGGCAAGGAGAAAGGTCTTTTGTGTACCTACCCAATCATCGGGACCGTGATGGCAGCCGTTCTTCATCTCACACCGATGTCACCGGGCTACTGGCTTGCTAACCGTGACGGATAGCCGGCGTTCGTCGTCGCCGCGATCAGCGCCTCGACGTTCGCCTTGGCGTCATCGTAGGTGACCGTCGCGGTGTCAAGCTGCCGCGAAACCGCGACGTTGGTCACACCCGAAACGCGCTCCAGGCTCTTCTTGAGGATGGGTGCGCAGGAAGCGCAGCTCATGTTATCAATGGTTAGAATGACGGTTTTCGCTGTGGCGAGCACGGCACCGGTCACCAGCAGTGCCGCGACAAGTGCGCATGATTTAACGATCAAAGTCATCATTGCCTCCTGTCAGCTTTCGATAAGAAGGGGGCGGAGATAGGGGAAGGCTAGCGCGATGCTAATGAGCACGGTAGCGGTCCAAAGCCCTATCTTGGCGATGCGATCGGAACGCACTGTGGCGCAGTAAGCCCCGGGAGCGCAGGCAGGCTTGCGATAAACCATCAGGAACCCCCCTGCGAGCAAGGCGAGCGTTAATGCTGCGAAGAAGGGCTGATACGGTGCAAGCGCGGTCAGATTGCCGATCCACGCGCCGCTCAGGCCGAGGGTGAAGAGCACGAGCGGGATCACACAGCAGGATGAGGCGGCTAGCGCTGCTAGCACACTCGCTATGGCTGTGGCGATGCTCCGCGCCCCACCGTATTTTAGGTTAGAAACCGCTTCTGTGCTTTCACCAAGAGACGGCTGATAGGGTTTGTTTACTGCCATTGGACAACTCCCTTAAGTACGCATTAATGCTAGTATGAAGCCTGTAGTAACTAAAGAGTCAAGCGGGTACGACGGCCATGACCACACGAGGGCTAGAAGGCGCGTCACGCGGCCTCGGGATCGGGGTCCTCTCGAAACGAACCGGCTGCAACATCGAGACCATCCGCTATTACGAGCGGATTGGTCTGTTACCCAAGCCCCCCAGGGCGCCGAGCGGTTATCGCATGTACAAGCTTGACGATGTCAACCGGTTACGTTTCATTCGGCGGGCGCGCAGCTTGGGATTTACGCTGGATGCAGTCCGGGGGTTACTTAAGCTCAGCGACGACGAAACCTGCAATGAAGTCAGCTTGATTACAAAGCGGCACCTCAAAGAGATCGCGGAAAAGATTGCCAATTTGCGAGCCATGCAGCGGGTGTTGTCCGATCTCGTGGTGCATTGTGACGCTGGTGGGACGCCGGGTTGCCCCCTAATCGAGGCATTATCGCGGGAGTCCCTGTAAAGGCAAGCACAGCACGATGAACGACAGCACTCGAAAAATAAACCAGCTCGTGCCGCCGCCGGCAGTCACTCCTAGAGAGGCCTTACGCTTCTGGCTCAAGCTGGGATTCATCAGCTTTGGTGGTCCGGCCGGGCAGATCACCATCATGCACGAGGAGCTGGTGGAGCGGCGCCGCTGGATCTCGGAGCGCCGCTTTTTGCATGCGCTGAACTACTGCATGGTGCTGCCCGGCCCCGAGGCCCAGCAGCTCGCAACCTACATCGGCTGGCTTATGCATCGCACGTGGGGGGGCGTGGTCGCAGGCGCGCTGTTCGTGCTGCCGTCGCTGGTGATCCTCATCGCGCTGTCGTGGTTCTACATCGCCTTTGGCGATCTGCCGCTGGTGGCCGGGTTGTTCTACGGCATCAAGCCGGCGGTGACGGCGATCGTGGCGCAGGCGGCGCACCGCATCGGTTCGCGCACCCTCAAAAACGGCTTGCTGATAGCCATCGCGGTGGCCGCGTTCGTAGCGATATTCGCGCTGAACGTTCCGTTCCCAGCGATCGTCGTCGCCGCCGCTCTGGTAGGTTATCTAGGCGGGCGGCTGGCCCCCGACAAATTCAGGGCCGGCGGCGGCCACGGCCAGTTGGAGCAGTCCTTCGGACCGGCGCTCATCGACGATGACACGCCGGCACCGGAGCATGCTCGGTTTCGTTGGGCCAAGCTTGTGGGGATCGGGATCGCAGGTTTGTTGCTGTGGCTCATTCCGATGGCACTGCTGCTCGGCACGTTTGGGTGGAGCGGAACGCTGACGCAGATGGGCTGGTTTTTTACCAAGGCCGCACTGCTCACGTTCGGCGGTGCCTATGCGGTGCTGCCCTATGTATATCAAGGCGCGGTCGGCCGTTACGGCTGGCTCAGCCCGACCCAGATGATCGATGGCCTGGCGCTGGGTGAAACCACACCGGGACCGCTCATCATGGTCGTTGCCTTCGTCGGCTTCGTCGGTGGCTACGTGCAGGCGCTGTTTGGGCTGGAGCATCTGTTCCTGGCCGGCGCGGTGGCCGCCACGCTGGTCACTTGGTTCACTTTCCTGCCGTCGTTCCTGTTCATCCTCGCGGGCGGGCCGCTGGTGGAATCGACCCATAACGAACTCAAGTTCACCGCGCCGCTCACCGCCATCACCGCCGCGGTCGTGGGGGTAGTCCTGAACCTGGCAGTCTTCTTCGGCTACCACGTGCTCTGGCCCGAAGGCTTCGCAGGTCGCTTCGAGTGGGTTTCCGCGGCGATTGCCTTCGCTGCGGCGGTTGCGCTGTTCCGCTTCAAGCGCACCGTCATTGAGGTAATCGTGGCCTGTGCTGTTGTCGGCCTGGGCTGGAAGCTGTGGTTGTAGCCAAACGGAATCAGAGTATGGCCTCCACCTCTCGACGTGACTATCACATACTATGATCGACTCGTTACTCTCGATCCATTATTCGCTGGGGCGGAACGTCTGACACTCGATTTATCCCCCGGCACGTGGCGAAAATTCTGGTCATCGGAGACGACAGCAAGACGGCCAACGCCATTTGTAACGGGCTGCGCACCGAAGGTTACAAAGCCGCTGTGGCGCGCACGGGTGAGGAAGGTGAGTCTCTGCTCCGCACCGAAAGGTTCGACCTCGTGGTGCTCGACTGGATGCTACCGGGCCGCGACGGCATCGAGATACTTAAGACACTTCGTGCTCGCAGCGCCAGGACGCCGGTTCTGTTGCTAACTGCCCGAGACGCCATCGGAGACCGCGTGCTCGGCCTCGACTGTGGCGCCGACGATTACCTGGTAAAGCCCTTCGCTTTCGCCGAGCTTCTTGCCCGCCTTCGAGCGTTGGGGCGTCGGTCGGGCGGCACCGAGACGTGGCGGAGGCAGCTTCTGGCGCGGGACGTGACACCAACACCACTGGCACATGTGAAGTAGCTGACCGTGAATGGGCCGCGGAGGATGGGCTCAAGCTGCGTGGGGCTGCCGCCCGCCAGCCGGATCCAGACCGCCAAAGTCGGTGAATTTGCCGACCGGAAACCATTCTGGTCCTGATCACACACGATCTCTTCGAGGCGCTCGCCGTATGTAAGAATGGCCTCGTCCTCGAGGATGGAGGCGCGAAAGAGCACGGTGATTTGCTGACGTTGCTAACCGCGCCAGAATCGGGCTTCGTGCGCGCTTGCGCCCAGCAACTCAAGTTGGTAGCGGACACCAGGTTCGCGCGCTGACTGACGCGTTAAAGCTCGATGATTTCACTGCTAGGACGGAGAGCGATCCCGCCGCGCCGGCCCATCCAAGGATTTCTTTGGCTCTTGATGGTCGCGTGGCTGGCTTAGTGAGCCTTCTGCTTGGCCAGATGCGCTTGCAAGCTTTTAGGGCACCTCGGATTTCGAGGTGCCCTAGGAGCCTGTCGGACTTAAGTTGAACACCAAAGCCATAACGTGCGTGTTGAGCGCCAAAATCGAGGTTCGGGTGGTCATTAAGGCGATCGATTCCGTGAGTTGATGATGGACAGACTCTTCTCGGCCCGCTTTTTAGCCCGCCAGCCCCGCCAGCCGGCGGATGTTCCACGCCATCGTCACCAACGACCACTCTCCCCGTACGGCGTCAACGCCACGCAGCAGAAACTGCCGGAACCGCATCACCGCCTTGATGATGCCAAATACCGGCTCCACCGTGTGCTTGCGCTTGCCGTACAGCGCGCGCCCGGCACGGGTCTTCAGCCGATGCCGCATCCGTT
>JBOIEG010000079.1:0-1083 GCA_050740915.1 Gammaproteobacteria bacterium
GTCTCAATGCGGCAGACCTCCTCAAAGACGTCTACCAGGGAGCGACCTATACCGATGGAATACGAATCAAAGAGGAGTCTGTGAGGGAAGCCGCCTGAGCTATTTACACACCTATTGACGGAAGCTCAAAATAGCGGGGGAAGGGCGCATGCAGACAAGAAAGGTACTCTGTCTGGCTCCGTCAGGGGCCGAGGACGAGCTTCGAATCAGGGCGCTAACAGCCAATAATTGGGAGCTCTTTGCGGCCACGAATATCGAAAGTGCTCTACAGTTGCTCCGGGACACCACGTTTCACGTGGGATTGATGGATTTTGGAACTTTTACGGTGCAGGAGCTGGACGGGTACGCGCAAGACCTGCTTCGCATCCAACCTACTACCCAGTGGGTCGATTTGTTAGAGCCTGACGGCATATCGAATGGCTTTGGGGAGTTCGTGTTCAGCCGTTTCTATGACTACCACACCCTGCCCGTGGAGCCGAATCGGCTTCTGGTGACGCATGGGCATGCCTACGGGATGTGTGCAATCAACAAAGGTGCGATCACCAGGATCAGGGATCTCGGCAAAACGCAAGAACTCGTAGGCGAGAGCCGGGTGATGCAGGCGACGCGCCGAAGCCTGATTAAGTTCGCCCGTGTCGATGCTCCGGTGTTGCTCACGGGAGAGACCGGGACCGGAAAAGAACTGGCAGCGCTCGCGATACACCAACACTCCCAGCGACGAGAGGGACCTTTTGTCCCGATCAACTGCGGTGCCTTGTCTCCCACTCTCATTCAATCGGAGCTCTTCGGGCACGAAAAAGGGGCCTTCACCGGTGCATAAGAATCTTTCCAAAGAGAGCCGCAAGTGGCTGGATCACCTCCGGGCCTGCGAAGCAGCGGGGCAGACGATGGTGGAGTATGCCCGCGCGCGGGGTCTGAATCTGAAGGGTTTCTACAATGCGAAGACGCGACTCCTTAAGCGTGGGGTGCTAAACCTCCCACCCAGCGCGGGGGTATTTCTGCGGGTGCCCGTGGTCTCGGCGGATAACGGTTCGGTGGGTTTGCGGGTCCACCTGCCCAATGGGGTGGTGGTGGAGTTCGCTC
>JBOIEG010000080.1:0-4813 GCA_050740915.1 Gammaproteobacteria bacterium
GAGCTTGATGCAAGCCTACCGAGAGATGCGCCGACGCGATGGCGCCTTTTTCTGGGAGTTGTTTCGTGATACGGCGGATCCCTCGCGCTTCATCGAGTGCTTCATGGTTGAGTCCTGGTTGGAGCACCTGCGCCAACACGAACGCGTCACGGTGGCCGACCGCACGATTCAGGAGGAACTCAAGCGTTGTCTTTTGGGTGAGGACTATCCCCGGGTCTCCCACTATCTTGCAGAACCGCTCCCTCGCACGCAGAGTAGCTGAATGGGATGTGCGCCTGAACTCACAGATTACCGATCAGAAACGGCGTGCCCACCTCGTTACCCCTACGCCTAAGAGATTAAGCGCAACCTGTGCACTCGGCGTTTGGGGAATGGTGGCGACAGTGACCAACGCGGCACTGGCGGTTGATCGGGATGGGCCGCCCAAGTACCAAAAGCTTCGCTACGAGGAAGATTACCGCTACCTGCAGGATGTGAGCAAACGCATTGATGGGTTCGATCCCATCAAGTACGTGCCTCTAACAGGCTGCTGACGAAGGTCTCCATAGTTCGTGTGGAAGGGTGTATTGGCATAACTATGCCCTACCAGAGTCATCAGGTGAGCTTATGATATGCTAGTATATTCCGCTTCCCTCAATAGGAGATCTGACATGATGCCGCGCAAAGCAGCGATCCCGGGACTCTCCCGGCAACCCAGCGAGGCTGCCCGTGAGGTTCTTCTCGATCCCAGCGATACCCTCGTCCTTCTGCTCGACCATCAGACCGGCCTGTTCCAGACCGTCAAGGACGTCCCCGTTCGCGAGCTGCGCGCGAACACCGTGGTGCTCGCCAAGATCGCCGAGCTCGCCAAGGTGCCCATCATCTACACCGCATCGGAACCTATGGGCACCAATGGGCCGATCATGGAAGAGCTGGCCGCCGCCGCGCCCACGCGAAATTCGTCGCGCGCAAAGGCGAAGTCAGTGCGTGGGACAACGACGACTTCGTCAAGGCCGTCGAAGCGACCGGAAGAAGAACGCTCATCATGGCCGGCGTATGGACCAGCGTCTGCGTAGCGTTCCCGGCGCTGCAGGCCAAGGCCGATGGGTACAAGGTCTACGCAGTGATGGACGCCTCCGGCGACATGAGTCAGATGGCGACGGAAACTACGCTCGCTCGAATGACGCAGGCCGGCATCGTCCCCGTGACGACGAACGTCGCGCTCTGCGAGTTCCAGCGCACCTGGAATCGGCCGGACGCGGCGAAGTGGGGGGCTCTGTATGCCGAGCTCGTACCCAACTACCGAGCCGTGGCGGAGAGCTACCACAAGGCCCAGGAAGTCGCGAAAGAGCCCAAGAAGTAGAAGACCGCTCGAGGCGCGACCGCACTCATTAAAGGAGGACGCATGCATTCATCTTTGGCCCCTATCGGAGCGCGGTCTTCATTGCGGTGATCGTCTCATTGACGACCGCGCTCGCCCAGCAGCCGCAACCCGCTGACTTCATCGTCACGAATGCCAAGGTTTCCACGGTGGATGCAGAACGGCCGCGAGCGAGCGCCTTCGCGGTGAAGGGCGGAAAGTTCATTGCGGTCGACGGCGATGCGGAGATGACGGCGCATCGCGGCGAGAAGACCCGCGTCATCGACGCCAAAGGCCGTACCGTCATCCCCGGCCTCAACGACTCGCACGCGCACGCCGTCCGCGGCGGGCGCTTCTACAACCTCGAGCTGCGCTGGGACGGCGTCGATTCGCTGGAGCGCGGGCTAGCCATGATCCGCGAGCAGGCCAAGCGTACGCCCAAGGGACAATGGGTAGGCGTTATCGGCGGCTGGTCACCCTACCAGTTTAAGGAGAAGCGCATGCCGACGGTCAGGGAGTTGAACGCGGCCGCGCCTGCTCGCGCTTGACCTTCTCGAAAACGTCCATGATGAGGTGGATGCTCTCGCCGTAGGTGGCATGCTGGCGGAGCGGCCAGTCGTTCTTCACGAGGATCGTCGCGACCTCGTGCAGGTCCCCGGCCGGGTCTTGCCCAGCGGCCGCCTTCGTTGCTTCGTTGGCCGGTTCGTTCCGCGCTGGGCGATCGACCACGCCGAGACGGTGCGCGACGAGGGCCTGCGGCGCATCAAGGGGCGGTGGCATCGCCATCCAGAACCGCATGGCCTTTGCGGGCGAGTACTTCGTCGAACGGTACGGGAAGGAGGCCGCCGCCCACGCGCCGCCGGTCCGCAAGATGCTGGAGATGGGCATCCCCGTCGGAGCAGGCACGGACGGCACGCGGGTCAGCAGTTACAACCCCTGACCCTCGCTCTACTGGCTGGTGTCGGGCAGGACGATGGGCGGTACGCAGCTCTTCGCCGACGCCAACAAGCTGTCGCGCGACGAGGCCCTGCGGCTGTTCACCGTCGGCGGCGCGTGGTTCACCCAGGAGGAGACCGTCAAGGGCGGCATCGCGCCAGGGCAGTACGCCGACTTCGCCGTGCTCAGCCACGACTACTTCACGGTCCCCGAAGAGCAGATCAAGCACATCGAATCGCTGCTGACGGTGGTCGCCGGCAATGTGGTGTACGCGGCGAAGCCGTTCGAGGACGTTGCGCCGCCAGCGCTGGCGGCGGTGAGCCCGGCTTGGTCACCGGTTGCGCATTTCGGCGGCTACCAGAACGAGAAGACCGCGGCGATAGCGCCGCGATGACACGGCTGTCGGAAATAACGGGCTATGGGCGAGCGAGCCTTCTGACGAGCCCGATTACCAAGGCCGTCGAAAAACCAGGATGGCTCACCTTGAATCGGTGCTGACGGTGACGGCGGGCAAGGTCGTTTACGCGGGGAACCCCTTCGAAGCCAATGATGAACGTCGGCGGGACGCCGCCGCCGTGCTACGGAACTTCGCGCCGCCCACGCTCCCGCCGGCAAGCCCCGCTTGGTCGCCAGTCGCGTACTTTGGCGGCTATCAGAACGGGCGGCCATAACAACGTGGCCTTCCGCATCGTCGTTTGTGCCGCGGGGATTCTGTTGGCGCAGATTGCGAGCGGCCGGGCTGAGGATTCCGCAGAAGGCGCGGCGAAACCTCCGGAGTACGAACCGCTGCGCTACAACGAGGATTACTCTTACCTGCGCGAACCGGCGAAACGATCGGATATCTGGGACCCGATCAAGTTTATCCCACTCAATGACGATGGCACCTGGTATCTGTCCCTCGGCGGCGCGTTCCGCGAGCGCTACGAATTCTACAACAACTACCGCTGGAATCCCGAGCCACCATCCGGTGGCGGATATCTCCTCCAGCGATACCTGCTTCACGCCGGCCTCCATTTCGGAGAATGGTTCCGCGTGTTCAGTCAACTCCAAAGCAGTTTGGAAGATTGGCGCAACGGTGGACCACGACCCACGGACGAGAACCGGTTGGATGTGCATCAGCTCTTCGCTGACCTCCGTCTGCCGCTCGACCAGAACGACCCCAACGACTTCACGCTGCGCGTTGGCCGGCAAGAGATGTCTTATGGCTCGCAGCGATTGATCTCGGTGCGCGAGTCACCGAATATCCGGAGGGCGTTCGACGCCGTGCGCCTGCTGACCCGGTTCGGCGACTTGCATATCGACGCTTTTTTCGCCCGGCCGGTGGAGGACGCTGTCGGTGTGTTCGACGACTCGGGGGAGGACCACATCAACTTCTGGGGCGTTTACGCGACTGGCCCACTCATCGAGGGCGCAACCCTCGATCTCTACTACCTCGGTCTCAAGCAGCCAAACGCCGAGTTCGTGCAGGGGACTGCGGACGAACAGCGGCATTCCGCAGGCGCCAGACTCGCCGGCAAACGAGCGGCCTGGGACTACAACTTCGAAGGCGTGTTCCAGTGGGGCACGTTCGGAAGCGGCGATATCCTCGCCTGGACATTCGCGTCCGACACGGGCTACACATTTGAGGATACAACGTTCACGCCTCGCATCGGATCGCACGCCGATGTGATCAGCGGCGATACCAAGCGCAGTGATAAAAACCTCGGCACATTTAATGCCCTATTTCCAAAGGGAGCATATTTCGGCGAAATCGCGCTGATCGGTCCGGCCAATTTGTTCGACGTGCACCCGAGGCTCGACTTGCACGCCACGAAGAGCGTGACGATCACAGTCGACTGGGACATGTTCTGGCGTTACAGCACTAACGATGGCATCTACGGGAGCGGCGGTAACGTGTTGCGCGGAGCGGACGGCAGTGCGCGTTTTATCGGTCATCAGCCAAGCGTCGGCCTCGAGTGGCAAATCGAGCGACATACGACCTTTAACGGAGTCTATTCCCACTTCTTTGCCGGCGATTACATCAAGAAAAGTGGCCCAGAGTTGGACGTCGATTTCGTTGGGACGTGGATCCAGTATAAGTTTTGAGGTGCAGCGGCCATGCCACAGGCGCATCCGACCCACCTGAGCATCTCGAGTGCGGGTCTGCTCCGCTCTCTCCCACCACTGTTGATCGCGCTGACGTTTGTGACCGGCGTGATCGACGCGGTCAGCTTCGTCGGACTGGGGCACGTCTTTACGGCCAATATGAGGAGTACTATCTGTCTCTCGGTGGCCTTATCCGCGAGCGCTACGAGTACCTCCACAACCCGCTCTGGGGCGAGGACCCACAGGACAAACGGGGGGTATTCCTACAGCGCTACATGCTCCATGCCGACGTCCATGTCGGACCGTATGTCCGGGTTTTTGGCCAAAAGTGGCTATCCACTTCGCGCCACCGACTACAAGATGGAGTATGGAACGATGCAAGAACAACGGCGGCCGCTTCCCGCAGCGGACTATCCGCGCACATTTCAGGAATTGGAGGAGTGGTTTGCGACC
>JBOIEG010000081.1:0-2571 GCA_050740915.1 Gammaproteobacteria bacterium
CGCGAATTCTCCACTGATCGTGATGAAATCAACCGCCTCCGGCGTCGACGTGTGTTTCCTGAGTAAGGGCCTACCACATGACTACCTTTGCGCAGCTCCAGGACGAGGTTCAGTTCCACATTCGGCAACGGCCCGATTTGAACAGCTTCGTGAAAAACAAGATCAACGAAGCCGTGCTCGACGTCATGCTCCTCGTGGAGCCGCCGGAGTTCCAGAGCACGACGCCGATCGCAACCGTCGCCAACACGTCCGCGTACAGTCTCCAAGCGACCGACGACGTTTTGGCAATCCTCGGCGTCAGGAACTCGACTACCAGCGTGAGGAGCAACCGCCGTCTGATTCGCGGCTCCTATGAGGAGTTCGATGAGCAGGATCAAAACACGGCGATCGCGGGTGTAACCGGCACGCCCACGAAGTATTTCCGATACGCCAATCAGATCATCCTGTACAACAAGATCCCGGACGCCGTCTACTCCATCGTCGTGCGCGTACTCGAAAGGCCGGCTACGCTCTCTCTCGACGCCGATACGTTCCCTCTTGAGTTGGAATGGAAGGAGCCGGTAGTTCTCCGCGCGGCTGCCAAGATGTGGGCGCTCAAAGGCGACGAGGCGCGGTATACGCTTACGCAGACCTTGTTCCAAGAGAGTGTTGGCTCGGTGCTCGAGCGCATCCAGTCGATAGAGAACCGCAACGACCATGACGCAACCATGCGCGCCGATACCCACTCGATGACAGTTCGGAATCGATAATGCCGAAGTTGCTCAAACAGGCCGTGCCACTGAACGCCACGGGTCTGACCTTCGATCGTCCGCGGGAGCAACGGCTGTGGATGACACTCACGAATGTGGTGTTGGCAAACAACTTCATTCAGTCTCGGCCGGGACTCAAACCGGTCGGCCCGGTGAGTCAAGACATCACCACCCATCAGCCCGGAATTCCGACCATCATCGGAGAGGCACGGCAGTGGGTGAACGAAGATAGTTCAATCGGGAGCTGTCAGGCTCTCATTCCAAACGGCACGTCCAGCAACACGGGATGGACGGCGGTTGGTGCGGCAACGATCCACGCCGCGACCGACGACCTGGTGCCGGACAACGGAACCACGCGGGCAGAAGCGACAGCCGACGCCGCGACATACATTGCGGCGTTTGCGAATCTGGCTCCCTCTTTCGATTTCGTCGACAGCGTGACGCTCCATATTCGAGCTCGAGCGACGGTGCCCCTGCGTCAGATCCTCGAAGTCGAGCACGGCAACGGCTTCGGCAACCTCGGCGTCATCGGCGAGATCGACCTCACGAACACCGCATACTCCGGCGATACCTCCGGCTCGGGCTTCATGGACTTCTTCATCCCGATTCCGACGGACTTCCAAGGGTTCCCATGGGTAAGTGCCGAGGTCAACGACGCTACATTCAAACTCACGTTGAACAAAGAGGCCAACCCCGGCATCGCGTTCCTCCTACCTCTTACAACCGGCTCAGACAACGGTTTTACGCCCGCCGGGGACGTATGGAAAGATGCGGACGGCCTGGATGCGCCGCTGGCGTTCTTTGCGGATCGTCAGACGACGAGTGTCGGCGGACCCGGCGAACGAATCTCCATCGTGTTCGACAACCTGTCCGCCCTGACCTCTGTCACTCGTGTGCGGGTACGATTCGCAGTTGCGCGAGAGGAAGGGGGCCTCGGCCGGATCACCGTCTACCAGGTCGGCAATGATTCCGTCCGGCGCAACATCGCGACCACGCAATCGGTCGATCTCATCATCCCGGAGCCGGACAACTCGAACTTCTGGAGTCCCTTTGTCGGCATCGACATCGTCGAGGTTGTGCTGACGACGAACCCCGAGACCGGCTTGGCGTGGACGGTCGCGGATCTCCAGAGCGACCCGGAGTTTGGCATCCTCGTCGAGACTGGCTCGGCGAACATCGTCTTCACATCGGCGGAGCTGCTTGTCGAGGGGAATCTGGCCTCTACCGGTGCGCAGATTGACCTCGTGGAGCTGTACGTCTGCGGGCGGACCCTTGGCGGAGCCAGTGCCGGCGAGACGGCCCAACAGTTCCTCGGCCGGATCATGGCGACCTCTCGGGCGTTCTTCCGGCTCGAGGGGCAGTCCACAGATGAGGGGGACGACCTCGTCGACATCCTCGGCGGGGTGACGGCGCCGACCGCCGGCCCTTACAACTGGGACTCGGCGCAGTTCTTTGACCGGCTGTACTTCGAGAACTCGGTCAACACCACGTACTACTACAGCGGGGCAACCATTGCCATCTTGACAGCGCCGCTGCCGCTTGGTCACACGATCTGGAACTTCGGCAATCGGCTCATGAAGGGCGACATCATCTCCGGTGGCACGCGGTCCATCAAACGGATTGCGTGGAGTGCGCTGGCCGCGCCGAATGACTGGACGGGCGCCGGCTCGGGTACGCTTGACCTCACACATGGTGGTGAGGGTCGGCTCCGAAAGGGCCTGCCGCTCTCGAGCCACGTGACGGCGTGCTACCTCGACCGGGGGATCTACAACCTCCGGTGGACGGGCGACGACGCCTCGCCGTTCGTACCGAAGTTCCAGGA
>JBOIEG010000082.1:0-2083 GCA_050740915.1 Gammaproteobacteria bacterium
TGCACCCCAAGCGCCGTCACCGGATCGAGATGGGGACTCCAGATACCCCGCGGGCCTGTCATCAAGCGCTCATAGCGCTGCCAGTCCTCGCCCGTCAGCCCCCAGCGCTTTGACTGCTCGACTTGGGTTAACGCAGCGTGCGAGCGCTCGATGTGCGTCGCTTCGGGTACGGTGCGCGACTCCTCGGCCAGGAGCCCCGCGGGACAGACGAAGTGCAGCTCCCCACTGACCGCCAAGGCAAATCCCAGGGCCCCAAGCTCGCTCGCCCGGGATCTCATGGGTCGCGGATCTCGGTGTTGGTGAGATCCAGTCCGGTATCGGGGCTCGTGGGCTCGTGTTCGGCCGCCAGCGAAGACTCCTTGGAGCCTGGACAGGGACCGACCAGATAGCGCCGTACGGCCCAACGGACAGTCAAGTCGCGCACTAGATGCTCGGGTGCGCGGCACGGTGGTGGCGCCGTCTGCGCTGTGGTGGACTTGGGGGTTAGCGCACGCTCGTGGATCGCAGGCGTCGCACAGGCCGACAGGACCCCTATGAGGATAAACAGCGGTAATGCGCGTGTCATGGGATCGCCTGTGAAGCACGCATCCCTGCATTGGCCGGACAGAGCCAGGCCCAGGGAGGGGCCTGCTGGGCGCGCCGAGGACGCAGCATGGAAAGCGCGCATCCTGCACTTGCCGGCGGCGTCAATGCCGCTCCGTCGCTTCGCGGTCCTGGTGCTCCGACGCCTTCGGCGTTCTCGGTGGTGGGATAAGCGGTACGCTCGGCTAGTGGAGGGCTGCGGTCTGTCTGCCGTGTCGGCACAGGCAGGCGAGTGCGATGGCGCCAGGTCTCGAACTGACGCTGCACGGTGCGATGCGCGGCGGCGGGTTCCATCGCTACCACCCGCGCCTTCGTCGGCGGGTCGAGGTAATCGCGGGCCTTCAAGCAGTGGAGGTTCTGGTAGCAGAAGCTCTCGGGATTGGTTTCGAACAGACCGACCATCACTTGCTCGGTGGTGGCTCGGAAGACCTTGCGGAGTTCCGCGGCGATTGGCCAAAGCTCGGCGCCGGGTGGGATCGGACCGATCCGGTGGGTGGCGTTCGCTGCAAAGGCGACCGGCTCTGGCTCCATGGCCAAA
Organism: Gammaproteobacteria bacterium; assembly: GCA_050740915.1. GTDB lineage: Bacteria > Pseudomonadota > Gammaproteobacteria > JBOHHR01 > JBOHHR01 > JBOHHR01. Next base: position 1,121 of record JBOIEG010000082.1, read on the forward strand.
AGCGCCGGCACTTGCGCTGTATGCGATGGCAGGGCGGCACCCGCTGCGTGCGTCTGCACCAGGCCCTGATACGGCTCCCTCAGTTCAAAAGAGACCAGCCGGTGCACCGGATCGACCACGAGATAATGCGCGGGTCCCGCGAGGGTCTTGAGCGCCTCATCGAGGCGCATGGGTCCAAGCGTTCGGTGCACCGCTGGCAAAGGCCAGCCAAGCAGGACAGGCAACGAGGGACAGGAGGCGTCGAGGCTTGCTAAGCGGTAGCCACTGCGTGCGAGCACCTGTTTCAGTGCGTGACCGACGATTTGCACGGAGGAGGAGAACTCCGTATCGATAGGAAGCGCGAAGGGATCGGCTTGCTCGGGCGAGGGCCCGGGGACCAGGGCGGAATAGCGGCCGACACGCACCGGATCGAGCCCGGAGGCGAGGGCTGTGAACGAGACCAGCATGCCGAAAAGCACGAAGGAGAGGCGGTGTGGCATTCTCGATTGCCTCCTCGCAATGTGTCGCATCACGCAGGAGGTTTACGCCGCTCAAGCGGGCGCCGCAAGGGGAAACCCTAAATCCGTTTCCGAGGGTTTCCGCTTAACGGGGAACTCCACGTCCGTGACAGGGTGTCAAGCGACACGGCTTGTTCTTGCGCGGTTATAGCGTCGGGATGTTGCAGAAAGAAAATGGGGCATCGGATTGGACCCGATGCCCCGGTGCTTTTGGCTATCAAGCACTTGGAAGGGATATACCCAAAGCCAACAGGCACAGACGCTTCGCGCCCTGCGATTTGTAGCGCCTGAGACGAGGGAAACTGAAGTAGGCGGAGACCAACCTCACTGAGCTATTAAATTCGCCTCCTCCGCAGAATTTGTGGGTACTGATCTGAGGCGTATTTATGCATCTGATTCATTACTTGGAATAAAGTTACGTTCTATAGGTCCGAAATTTTGGGTATCAAAAAATCTGTTGGGCTGT
>JBOIEG010000083.1:0-4951 GCA_050740915.1 Gammaproteobacteria bacterium
GCACGAGGCCCATGTGCTGGCACGCCAATCCCGATGAGGAAACCACCGACTGGAGAGCCGTGTGCGGGAAAACCGCTCGCACGGTTCGGAGGGCGGGGAGACGCGAGTCTTCCCGACCCCTATCATCGGCCAAGAGCAGCCGGTCGACATAGCGATTCAACTTGCCTATAGCAGACAGTCAGAGAACGTAGTTGCGCCCGTAGCGCACTTTGTGGTCGCCGTGATGGCTCCAAGTCACAGGTAACATCACAGGGGGGCTGATTGTTCCGATTCTCTTTTGCGGTCGAGGCTTAACGCACGTCTTACGCGTGCAGCGCCTCGATTGCCGACTTCGGGTTAGACGCTACGATCTTCAACAGCGCACGTGCCGGGCCGGTTGGCCGCGTTCGATGCTGCTCCCAGTTCTGCAGCGTGCGAACGTTGACACCAATCAATTTGGCGAACTGAGACTGACTGATTTTCGCGGCCTCGCGGATAGCGCGAATATCGGGCTCGGTGATTTCCGTGGTGCGTGCGCCGCGCACAGATTTGCCAGCCATGTGGCGCTTCATCTCGCGCACACCTTTGACCACTTGATCAAAATGTCGCTTATCCATCCTTCACCTCCTTCATTAACTCTGCGAGCACCTTGATCTGCTGCGGTGTCAAGTCCTCGCGCTCGCTCTTCACGTAACCATAGATCAGGTAAATGCGGTGCTCCGGAACATTCCAGTAGTAGATCACTCTCGCACCACCTCGTTTGCCATGCCCCTGCGCCGACCAACGCAACTTTCGCAGCCCCGCGCCTCCGCGGATCCGAACCCCTGCGTCTGGCGACACAAGCAGAAAGCTCTGCAACACGCGTAGGTCTTCGTCGCTCCAGTATTCGCTTCGGAAGGCGACAAACGGAGTCAGTTCGACAAAGACCATCAGCGGACTATACGCGTATCGTCGTATACGCGACAAGCGTAGTCTCGCGAAGAACCGCGCGCCAACCAAGTGACGTGCGGTGGCGAGCTTCGGCCAGCCTTTAACGCAACTTGGACCGCTTTCGACCTCAGGGATTTGGGCTATTCGCGTCCGCTTGGAAACACACGGACGGCTACGGGAGAATACGCTCGTTGCGTCGGGGATCGACAGTAAACTGCGCGACTACGATCGCGTGAAGCTGTCCGGGCACGAGGTGTGCCACGGCCATCGGGACCTTGCACGTGCGATCGTGCTGCAAGAGTATACGCAGCGTCCGGTGCAGTTCGAGATCACATCGCCGACCCGCAAGGCGGTGGAGGCATGGATCAAGCACGCCGGCCTGAAGTCCGACGAGTTCCCGTTCCCGAGTCGGTATACGTCACCGCACCCTGGCAGTCCGGCCGTACGCACGCATTGTCACTACCTGGGTGAAGGAGTCGGCCAAGAGCAGCCAATCGCTTATGCGACATTCCACTTGCCGAGGAGCATTCGGTCTGCAGAAGCGGGCATTCCCGGCAACCGAAATACCGGTTGGGGTTCCTCCGCTGGTTCCACTTAACCGTGACGTACCTAAATTATATAGTAGGTTGAAATGCCAATCACAACACCCGAGAGATAGTGCCTACGATTCGATCACTGTTACTCGTCCGCGGTCGATCCCGTTGTATTAGTGTCACCTCCCTGTGGCTGCGACTCGACTGATTTGGTGAGAGATAGTCCTCCGAGATCGTTCTCGCCTGGGAACAGGCGGTCAAGCACACCAAGCATTTCGTTTGCCAGGCTAATCGCATCGGTCTCCACAGAATTAAGGCTCCGATGCGCTAACCTTGGAATTCTGTGTAGCCGATGGAGGGGATTGTGACAAGTCACGAAATTGGTGTCTCGAATGGCACCCCAGTGACCATGGGCAAACGCAGAAGCCCAGTGGTAGTACTTGTCGTACAGAGCCTTCGCGCCGCAGTCGATGGAGAGCTTCCGCAAGTTACTGTTAGCCCAATGTCCGACGTCAATATCCAAGAACTCTTGCCATATGTCCTCATTTGCAATCGCATACAGCGCGTCTTCGTCCATGAAAGGTGGTAAGTCGCCTTCCAGTTCCTGAGCTTTCAAGAACGCTAACTTTGCCTGTCCGGCGCCGTAGACGCGGTAAGAATTCCACAGCTCCTCGCTGTCCTTTTCGGCCAGATACCGGAGCGTGATGTTTGCTTCGACCAATGCCCGAAGCGCTAATCTTCCTATGATCCGTGTTTGCACGCGGTGAAAGCCGATTTCCTCTACTATCGCTAGGGCATACAGCACTAAACCAAACGCAGAATCCAAAGGAGCGTCGGCACGCTTTGCACTCAGGTTCCGCAGGAATCGGCGAATGACCTGGCGGCGTGTTGCATAGAGAGGTTCCGGATCAATCACCGTCTCGACAAAGGCGTATCCGTCCTTCGGTGACGGATCGACGCAACCCGTCTTTTCAAGCAGCTCGGACCAAAAGTCTTGGAGCCACGGTGAAGGTGGATTACGACGGAGTGTCATCTCGCCGGAACGAATGAAAGGCCGCACGCGGCGCATGTCGCCCTTATCCGGAAACAATCGTAGTGCTTCGAGGTCATCGGCCATTGATTCCGGAAAGAACATGCGACCGGAAATGATGGGCAGGATCAGCTTGAACCAACGGATATCGGTTGACTTCTCTGACTGGTGGTCCAGAACCCCGGCGATGGCGCCCGCCAATGTTTTCCAATCGTCATCTACTGGTTCAACATCGAGCCGCCGCTTCCATCTCTCAAACCCAGGAAGAGACTCGACCAGTAGCAGGGGTCGAAGTGCGGCATACCCAAGCGGATGACGAAGTGGAATGGAAACGAATTGATCGAATCTTTCGTCAGTGATCTCAGCTAGCTTCGTATGATCGACAACGACGGTGAAATTGAGACCGGTCTCTTCGTCCGGTTCTCCCACTTTTCGCTCTTCAGCCTCGTCCCTCTTGAACCAGTCTCGGCACAGAACGGCAATCTCTCTGAGCAGAGCCAGGTAGTGGCCTCGTTCCAAGACTCCCGTCAATAAGACTGCCCATAACATTTCCGGCATGCGATCGTCTGCCCACGATGACGGGGTCATCTTCGGAATCTGGGCCAGCGGTGGACTTAGCTTGCGTCCATGCAGCTTGTGCTGACCGATGCGGCTAACGTTGTGCGCCGAATATGGGGATTTCGGCTTTCGTCCCCCCGCATTTTGTTTTCCTTTGCGACGTTTGCTCATCATTCCACTCGCGAGGTGGTCCATGATATGCGTAACTGTAGACTGGAAAGGCAATTCCTGCCTACGCCTGCATACCAAGCGTTCTTAGCGGTGGCGTTACATCGAGGAGCCTAGCAGTAGGCCTTACGGAAATGCGGCTCCAGGGTCCCCCTTGGGCACGAGGCCGACGGGAAAAGTACGGCGACAACCGGACCATCGGGACACATGAGAAGCGGACGTTGCGACTTGTCCGGTTTGTCGTTTCAATTAATACTGTACATATCATAACCTATAGAGGCGTTTCCCTTGAATCTCCAGCCCACTTAGTTCCGCTGATAACCGCGAGATTTCCATAAATACTGAGCTTTCTTTCGGTTCATCGATCGGAACCGATCACAGCCGGTCGGGATCAACACGTTTTGACCAACGTGAGTGCGTCTCCCTGGACGTCTACGGTCGGCACGCTAGATCTGTCAACCGTGGGTGCGGCTGAGTCCGAGATCGCCTTCGGCAAGGGCGCAAAGGGTGGCGCGCAGTTGACCGGTACTCGCCCCCGTTGACTACTGGCCGCACTCCTACATTTGGGCCATTCTACGTCCCTGTTCTTGTCCTTTGTCGCGTCTTTGAAACCATGGGAGCCCGCGCAAGGGGCTCCTTGGAGTTAGGCTGTAGTGGGAATACGTGCGGTCCCAGGTCGATAAGCTCTGTGAGCCGTTCCCGTTCTGCTCGGACCTTTCGGGCGACTTCTTAGACCAAACCTCTTGGTGTTCCATACTCATGTCACATTCCTCCAAATAGCCGCGGCGAGCATGAGCCATACACCTACCCCAAGAACCTCGAAGGGAATGGGAACGAAGCCAGAAGCTACTACGGCAAGGGGCAGCCCAAGGAGGCAGTCGTCTACGCGCATGTCAGTGTCCACTTCCCAGCGCCGCTAGGCGCGGCTCGCCACTCCTCCAGGAAGATTACTGTAGCGGGGGTATCGGTACCGAGTCCGTGAGTTGAAAATGACCCTGCGCCCAAGCCCGTCTGAACTCCTCCCGACTGAGCCTTAATGCTTCTGTGGCGAAGTCCATTGTCCACAGGCATCGCAGCTGCCAGTAGGCGGGCATTTGCTTTTGTGAATGTCATGTCCTAGCCCTCCCAGTCTTAAGGTTTAAATCACATAGAAGCTTACTCACTGAATACAGCGGAAACAGCTTCCCCTCTAGTGTGCGATAGCCGTGGTCATTTAGCCAGTCAGAAGCGATAACCCGTTCTCAATTTCCTTAGCCACCTTGGGCCGAAGCTTCTCCAATTTATGTGGTTGCCGTCATTTACCTATCCTTTATCGCTTTCCGGGTTGAAGCCGGCTGGCGGAGAACAGTGTTTCAATCCATCCCGCCAACGCATCCAACATTTCGGCTCGGACTTCCGAATCCTTGCGTCCCGTACGTGCGGGCACATGAAACGAAATGATCGGCATTCTGAAAGAGGTTAAGTGTTACGCGCGCGCCGAGCTGTGCGGCGAGCGATCGTACAAGCTGCAGGTCGGCGAGGTGATCACGAGTTCCTTGCAGGAAGAGCATCGGGGTTTGCACCTGGAAGAGGTGCTGCCCGCGCTCGGCCGACGGCCGCCCGGCGGGATGAAGCGGGAATCCGATGAAGTGGCTATCCACTTCGCGCCACCGACTACAAGATGGAGTATGGAACGATGCAAGAACAACGGCGGCCGCTTCCCGCAGCGGACTATCCGCGCACATTTCAGGAATTGGAGGAGTGGTTTGCGACC
>JBOIEG010000084.1:0-1425 GCA_050740915.1 Gammaproteobacteria bacterium
GTCAGTCCTGCGGCCACCTCATGCCCACACCCGCCGGTCAAGCCAAACTACACCGGTTTGTTGAGGGAGCGCTTCCGTTATTCCTCGGAACTCCGCGCTAATCGACTACCCGCAGGCCAGATAGCTGTCCTCTCGCGCATAGTCCTGGCTCGGATTCTGCGCCTCGATAGGCGCACTGGAATCTCGGCCAAGGAGGATCTGACGGCGCCTCCACAGACCTGCCGAAAGGACACCGGGTACCCAATGGTGGGGTCGGAGTTATACACCCTTGTATGTTTACTCCCATGAGTTATTTAATGAACTACCACGCCGCAAGCGGACGGGGTATCAACAAGGAAAATATTTTTAACATCGCCGCAAGCGGCGGGGAATAGGACCCCAAGGGATTGAATTTGTTGTTGGGTTGTGGAAATGTGGGTATCAGGGACGATATCCACAAACCGGAGCTTGTAGGTAATGGAACGAGCGAAGCAATTACCCGCGAGTACACAGGCAGTGGATCGGGTTTGGGACGTGATAGACCGTATCACCCTTGGGACTAAGGGCTCACGTTATAACGTGATGTGGTGCGATGGTGTAGTTCGGGATCCGCACACCCACCGGCTCTATCGGCGTCGATAGCTCGCGCCCCAGTAGAGTAGCCATTTCTGACCATAGCTCTCAGACAAGGGATGGCCGTTCCGTCCTGCGACGAAACGGCCGATGGTCCGACCCAGAGATTATCCCAGTTTAACAATACCCTCTTGTAGTGTTGCTAACGGCTGCAATGTCTGGGACGTAGTCGCGAACTGGGCGTGGCTTAGGACGGGTTGTACGGGTGTCACGCCGGGTGCGGCGAGTGTCCCGGTCTTCCCGTACTGGTAAGCCAAGTCTCCGCCCAGGGCGTCCGTATCGCTTCCGCTGAGGTGGAAGTCCAAGAGGGCACTAGTCAGGCTCCAGCTCGTCAAGCTCGAATCGGCCGCCCGCGCTTGGTCGAAGCGATCCGCGAGTCCTCCGAAATCAAAGGTCTCCACCTTGTTATTCCGCATGGGGTCGCTGGATGTACTATCGAAATCGGCCATGGCTTCAGCAATCATCTGGAGGTTCACGACACTCTTGTTGTTTGCTGTGGTCGAATACCAGTCCTTCAGAGTGATCTGCTCCGCACTACCCAAGCCCAACACCAGGTCGTTAGCTGACTTGCTGAAGCTCAAGTCGGTGTAACGGATGCCACCGCCTAATGAGAGTGTGTTGTCAGGACCGGTACTTGAAGTGAACATGTCTTGGCCGTCCCCACGATTGAACAGGATAATGTCCGCACCTAGGAGCCTGTCGGACTTAAGGCGGAACTTTTGATGTGCAAACCGATCGGATCGGCAATGGATTCAATGAGCGAACGTGCATGAGCCACTTCCGTCAATGCGATCGTGACACACCCTACCTGCT
>JBOIEG010000085.1:0-1612 GCA_050740915.1 Gammaproteobacteria bacterium
CGCCGTTGCTCTCGGCGCCGTTGCTCGCTGCACCGCTGTAGTAGGCCACCAGCCGCTTGTCTCCGGTGCTATCTTCGCGCTCGATCACTACCGCTTCCTGGACCGCCTCGTGCTCCCGCAGCCGCGCCTCGATCTCGCCCAACTCTATCCGGTAGCCCCGGATCTTCACCTGATGATCCAGCCGCCCCAGAAACTCGATCGTCCCCTCCGCCTGCCACCGCCCCACATCTCCACTCCGATACAGCCGCGCTCCCGCTCGCCTCCCGAAGCCGTCCGCAACGAACCTCTCTCCGGTCAGTTCCGGTCTCTGCCAGTAGCCACGCCCCACTCCTTCGCCGCCGATGTAGAGTTCCCCTCTCACCCCCACTGGCGCTGGCTCTCCTGCTCCATCCAGCACGTACACCTCCGTGTTCAGCAGCGGCCGGCCAATCGGCAGCTGCCTCAGCTCTGCTCCGCTCCACCCGGGCCCCAGCTCGTAGTGCGTCACATCGTCTGAACACTCCGTCGGCCCATACGCGTTCAGCATCGCTTGCCCCGGATACAGACTTCGCCACCGCCGGCACAAGCCCACCGCGCACGCCTCTCCGGTCACCACCACCCACCTCAGGCTGGCCAGTCTCTCCCAGCTCTCTCTTGCTTCCCCTACCATCGCCTCCAGCAGCGATGGCACCGTCTCCCACACCGTCACTCCTGTTCGGTCCAGTTCCCGCAACAACCCTTCGGCATCATGCACCTCCTCCTCGCCCACGATCTGCACCTGCCCGCCCGCCAGCAGCGCCGCTAAAAACTGCCACACCGAGATGTCGAAACTGGGTGACGCCGTTTGTGCCACCACATCTTCCCCGCTCAACCCCAAAGCTCCGATCTTGGCCCACAGATGGTTCACCAGCCCCCGCTGCTCCACCATCACCCCCTTCGGCCTGCCCGTCGTGCCCGAGGTGTAGATCACATACGCCAGCTGCCGAGAGCCGTTCCCGCTCCGGCTCCAGGCGGGATTGCTCGCGGCCTGCTCGGACCACGACGAGGCTGCTTGCTCCAGGTCCACCACCGCCAGCTTCTCGCCGAGGCCGGGGAAGACCTCTTGCCAACTTCGCTGCGTCAGCAAGGCCACCGGCGCGCTGTCCTCCAGCATGTAGCGCAGCCGCTCCACCGGATAAGCCGGGTCCAACGGCACATATGCCCCGCCTGCCTTCAACACTCCCAACAATCCGACCACCATCCCCAGGCTCCGCTCCAGACAGATGGCCACTCGCTGATCCGGCCCCACTCCCAGCTCCCGCAGATAGTGCGCCAACTGATTGGCCCGCCGGTTCAGCTCGCCATAACTCAACGTTGCATCTTCATAAACTACCGCCACCGCATCCGGCGTCTGCGCCACCTGCGCTTCAAACAACTCCTGTACACAGCGCTCGCGCGGATACTCCCCCTCCGTCGCGTTCCACTCATACAACAACTGACAACGCTCCGCTTCTGGCAGCAGTGGCAAACGATCTACCGCTTGGCTGTCATCCTCAACCATTCCCTTCAACAGCGTCCGCAGGTATCCCAGATAGCGCTCCACCGTCGCGCGCTCGAACAGTGACGTCGCATACACCAAACTTCCCACGATCCG
>JBOIEG010000086.1:0-3068 GCA_050740915.1 Gammaproteobacteria bacterium
CAACCTATTATGTGGATACCAACCACCCCTCCGCAAGCGATAGTAACCCAGGAACGGAGGTATTGCCCTGGAAAACCATCCAGAAACCGGCAAATATGCTTGTCGCCGGCGATACGGTCTACATCAAACAGGGTACCTATACCGCGACCACCCCCACCATTCAACTAAAAAACTCCGGGACCGCAAGCGGCTCGATCACCTACAGCGCCTATCCGGGCCACGAGAATAAGGCGATCCTAAATGGTGCCGGTATCGAGATGATAGGAAAGAGCTATATCAAGGTTTCGGGGCTCCGCATTCAGAATGCGCTGAAGGCAAACGGATTTCATGTAGTAGGCCCCGGCTCGCAGTTCACTATTTCGGGCAACGATACGTACAACACCCTAGGGTCCGGCATCGGCGTCTATGGCAATTCAGACTTTTCCAAGCCCTCTGATTCTGTCCTCACCGACATTATCCTCGAAAACAACAAGATTGAGAAGGCAAACGAAGGAGGGTATGCCGAAAATATAACCATAGCAAACGGTGTGGACCGTTTCGAGGTGAGAGGCAACGAGCTTTTCAATCCGGCGGACAATGAGAATCTCGGCGGTGAAGGGATCGATGTCAAGTCGGGAGTTCAGAACGGAAAGATCCACCATAATATCATTACTGGTCCGACGCGCGATCGTACCGCCATCTATGTCGACGCATTTGATCGGTATGTCAAAAATGTCGAAGTTTTCAACAATATCGTTTATGACACTAATACTGCGGGAATCATTGTTGCCTTCGAGCGACCTGGGGGCGTCGTTGATAATATCAAAATCTATAACAATGTTCTTTATGGAAATGGACTAGGTGGAGTCGCAGTCCACGATTTTGGCTACACGAACGGGACGATAAACAATATCAGTGTCATGAATAACACCATATATGGCAATGGCCATAAAGTCGGCCACCATGCACGCGGGATATGGGTTAACACCCAAATTGCCACCAATATGGTCATCCGCAACAATATCGTATATAAAAATGAGGACACGTTCTACCTTAATAATCCTGGTATTGTTGTGGATCACAACCTCACCACCGATCCGCAGTTTATAAACGAAGCCGCAAAGGATTTTCACCTCAAGAGCACCTCTCCCGCCGTCAATACCGGCTCTTCCGTGAGTGCTCCGACGACTGACTACGACGGCGTCTCCCGTCCGCAGGGTTCGGCCTTTGATATCGGGGCGTATGAGTTCTAATGAGATCTCCGGAGAGTATCCGGCGATGACCAGCAAGTTTGTGGGGCACCGAGGAGATTGAGTTCGACGGGGGAGCCAGGAGTGGGTACGCTATCGTAATCCGAGTTTTGCTTTGCGATTCGACGATAAATTGCAGAAGCACTTTATTCGCGGGATCTACCGTCCGCCCGATCAGATCATCGTGCAAGGCTGGCCGCGTGACTCCACGCCGCCTCGGTTCCCCGGTCGGGTTCAAACGCTGGCTTGCTGAGTTACCCGATCAACAACACTTGGGATATACGTACTACCCTGATGATATCGCCGTAGCGGTTTGCGTGCCACAATGAGCGAACGAAGTGAATACCCTCTATGATTCTATGATGACCGCCGGCCAGCCCCGCAACGGCGTGACGCAAAGTGCTTTCACGCTTTCGCTTTTGTGGCTGTTGCTTGCGCTCAGCTCTTTCGTCCTCATCGAACCTGCACCCTATGATGTGTTAGGAAGCGGCCTGCTCGTGCTCTTCTTTATTCGGGGATTGCGCATCGCCCCGGGCGCCGGTGCGCCGATGTTTTGGCTTTTTACATTCGTGCTTGCCAATATCATTGCGGCAATGTGTGCGCCAGATCCGGTTCAATCGTTAAGATCTCTGCTTATTCGTTTTTACATGGTTCTATCGTGGTTGTTATTCACGTGCTTAATCTACGAAAACCCGCGACGCGTATATGACATCATCTGGAGCGGTTATATTTTTGCGGCAATCATCGCCGTGTTGTTCGGCGTTCTAGAACTCTTAAAGATTCTACACATACCCGCCACTATCAAGGGCCCCGGCAATGTTTTCGTGGTCCGGTACGAGAACAGAATGGCTGGCCCATTCAAAGATCCGAACGTATTTGGACCATACCTGGTGCCCGTTGCTCTATACGCTGTGGATAAAATAATAGCAGGGTCGGGAGCAAAACGACTCGTCATGGGCGCGCTTTTTCTATGGGTTGGACTCGGGATATTCGGAGGGTTTTCTAGAGGCTCCTGGGTGAACCTAGGGGTATCGTTCATGGTCGTTATGGCGCTGCAATTCTACACCGCAAGGACATCCTTCCAGTATGTGAGACTTTTCGTCCTGGGCGGGATTGTCCTCGGAGCAGCCGCTTTAACGGTTAGCTTCGCCATTTCAAACGCTAGCATCGGTGAAACCTTCACACACCGCGCACACCTAGTGCAATACTATGACGACAGCCGTTTTCGGACCCAGTTAGAGACGTTGAAGTTTGCGTTCGCCAACCCTATAGGTATAGGGCCTGGCCTAACCGCGGGAATAACCGGGAGATGTTTCGCTCCTGATTGGGAATGTTCGCCGCATAACTTGTTCATCCACGTATTGGGCGAGTCGGGATGGTTTGGGGCCGTAGCGTTCTACGTTTTCCTGGCAATGACGCTCTGGCGAGGCTTTAAGTTTTGTAGGCAACCGACAGCCATCCAGAACGCCTATATCACCGTCTTTGCGTGTACGATCGGTACCCTGACGCAAAGTCTGTTTATCGACAGCACGCACTGGCGGCATATGTATCTGTTGTTCGCCATGCTTTGGGGACCTGTGCTAGCTTGGAAGACCGATTGCGCAGCCTTCGCGTCTCTCAGGCGGTCTTCTTCTATGGCTTTTCCGAACCATAGGTCTAGTCCCGATGGAGATAGTTGATGAAAAAACTCGTTCTTACCTTTTTGACCTTAATCCTTTTTCAGACTCCGGCTTTGGGCGCCACAACGATTGGGATCTCCGGAGACAAGTTTACGATTAACGGTAAGGAGGCGTTTCTCTTGGGTGTCAGCTACTTCGATGCGTTCAACTGGCATGCATC
>JBOIEG010000087.1:0-18831 GCA_050740915.1 Gammaproteobacteria bacterium
TCAGCCATTAACCGCCGGAGCTCCACCGCCTGCCTCTCCTCACCCAATCCCGCGAGATCCACCACCGGGAGGACCCCCTCCTGCACCGGGGCAATCACTTGCACCGCCCCCCCCTCAATGGTGGGGAAGGTGGTGCGCAGCCCCTCATGCCGCCGCACGATCTCCCCCAGGCTGCCCTGCAATGCCCCTATATCCAGGGACCCCCTCAGATACAGCCCCACCGCAATGTTGTAGGTGGCACTCGGGCCCTCCAGTTGGGCCAAAAACCACAACCGCTCCTGGGCAAAGGACAGGGATAAGCACCCATTTCTTGGAACAGGTACAAGAGGTATGGAGGTAACATTTGCACTGATACTTCTTTGGTGCAGCAGCACTAGAATCTCTGCCTTATTCTCAGCCAGCGCGTTACGTAGAACCGGCGTCAGTCTCCCCACAGGAGCACGAATGCGCAGCTGCTCACCCTCAGCCCAGAGCTTTACACCCCGATTGGAGATCTCAGCTAGAACTTCCTTTAGGTTCACAGGGGAATCTCCTCCATATCCTCACTAATGTCAGTTGCACACGGCGTTAATCTTGTTCAATTTAGGTAGGATTCCCAAAATTCTCCTTGCTCGTACATGTAGCGGATCTGCATGTATTGAAGCAGCATCACCGCTACGAACTCTCCCGCTTCAGGCTTTTTGAGAACTTGCTTGCTAATCCTTGAGCACATCTCTTTCTCGTGCGGGCCGAATCGTTCTAACTTCGATAGAAGATCTAGCCCAGCTAGGTCCACTGGACGGACGTTCCTGTTCCTAGAATACCGTCTCCCGTCAGCATGTTGGGGATCTCGCCGCTTCCCTAGTTTGTCTATGAACCGCACAACCCGCTCTCCGAAAGCAGACGGATGATAGAGCTTATTGCATAGCCATTTAATTCCATCCAACAATTGCTCATGCGTCAGTTGTCGAGGGACAATATTTGTGCTCCACGGCATGGCGGCAACCTCTGACCCTTCGGATACCAAACGACCTTCCTTCGCCATTCTTTCATGTAGCGGCGTCGCAGCGGGAGCGACCAGCGCTCCCAAGCTGAATATTGGAATGGACGTCGACATGGCGAATTCGTATTGACGCTCGAAAATGTCCGGACCGTCAGAGTCAAAGCCCACAATCATGCCACCGGTGACCGAGATCCCCTGCTCTACGAAGCACTGCACTTGATCTACCAGGTTTATTCCTACGTTTTGACGTTTCTTGGTCTCCCGTAAGCTTTCTTCGTTGGGTGTCTCAATGCCGATGAAAATGTTCGTGAGCCCTGCCTCGGCACACATCTGCAGCAACTCCTCATCTCTGGCCGCATCAATGGATGCCTGAGTAACGAAACGGACCTTCTCTTGTTCTTGCCGGAGATTCCAATCCCGCAAAGCCTCCAGCAGCTCTTTTGTACGGGCGCGGTAAACTGTAAAGTTGTCATCGGCAAGGAAGACGGCTCGGTAGCCGTATCGGTACAGCTCATCGAGCTCTGCGAGCACCTGATTGACCGGTTTGTGCCGTTGCTTTCGCCCGAGGTATTGGATCACATCACAAAATTCGCATTCGAAGGGGCATCCTCGCGAGGTCTGGACGGTGCCCATAACCGCCCTGTCATTGGGATACAGGCCCCATTTCGGCAGCGGAGAGCGACTAAGGTCCGGCCTGTTTCCCACGTATTCCGCTTTCCAGCGACCACTCTGGAGGTCGGAAAACAATTCCCCAGCAATATCTTCTATCTCACCCCGCACTAGAATGTCACAGTGGGGACGAGCGATTTCGGGGGATAACGAGGCATAAGGACCGCCGATCAGGACGACTTTGCCTCGCTGCCGGAACTCCTCAGCGATTGCCTTCATATGACCCCACTGGGTGATCTTGCCGGTGATCCCCACAAAATCAGCAGAGGTATCAAAATCGACAGGCGAAATGTTTTGATCGCACAGCCGCATATCGAAGTCGCTTGGGGCCATAGCGGCGATCGTCGGGATAGCAAGATCTGCTATAAGTGTGATGGACTCATATCCTTTACCGGCGTAAACCTCGCCACTGTGGTAAGTCGGAAAATCAGAGGCCGGGTTTATCAGGTATACTGATTTTGCCATCGTTCTAGTCCTCCAAGTTAAATAGGGTATTCGCGGTTATTCTCAGCCAGGGCATTACGTAGATCTCGCGTCAGTCTCCCCCGTAGCTGCTCACCCATCAGTCCGAGCTTTACACCCCGATTGGAGATCTCAGCTAGAACTTCACTTAGGGTCATAGGGCAATCTCCTCCATATCCTCGCTGATATCAGAGGAGGGGGACTCTAATAAGGCCACGCTGGACAATGCCAAACGATCGAGCAACAGCCCTACTAGCTGTGCGATGCTGACTCCCCCGATGAACTCTTTTATAGGCACATCCACTTCCAGCTCACTCATGAACCGATTCTTCAGTTGGGCAATCATTAACGAGTCAACCCCAAGTTCATTCAATGGCTGCCGTGGCGCTGGCCGAAAGGATGAATCAAGCCCAGCAATTTCGGTTACCCTTTCTTGAACATAAGACACCAAAAGCTCCTGGCGATCGCTTGCAGTTGCCCTCTCCAGCCGTTGCAAAAGCTCATGCTGCTGATCGGACACCTGCTTAATTTTCTCTTGTGAGCTCGCTTTAGAAACTAATTCCGAGAGTAACGGCAGTGGCATCCCGGCGGGGAATTGCTCCCTGAACGCCGACCAATTGATCGGTAGCACACCAATCTGGACATGGGCCTGTCCCAGTATCTGCCCTAGTACTTGCAATCCCTGCTCAGGAGCGATGGGGCTCAGTCCCTGAGCAACTAGGCGAGCCTGGTAACGCTCATCTAGACCTGCTGCTCTCCCAGTCCCGGCCCACTGCCCCCAGTTGATGCTCAAGGCGGGCAGATGTTGCGCTTGCCGATAGTGGGCCAAGGCATCCAGAAAGGCGTTCGCCGCGGCATGGTTCGCTTGGCCGCGATTGCCCAATAGCGCCGCAATCGACGAGAATAGAACGAAGAGATCGAGCGTCATGCCCTGGGTCAGCCTATGGAGGTTCCAGGCACCCTCAACCTTGGGCGCCAGCACCTTGGCAAAGCGTTCCCAGGTCTGCTGCACGAGGGCGCCGTCATCAAGCACGCCCGCGGCGTGGATGACGCCGCAGAGCGGATGCGCCGGATCGATCTCAGCGAGCGCGCCGGACACCTGCGCGTGATCGGTGACATCGGCCTGCACCACGATCACGTGGGTACCCCGTGCGCTCAGTTCGTCCAGCGTGCGGTGGGCTTCTGGCGTAGGTTGGCGCCGCCCCAAGAGCAGCAGGTATCTTGCGCCTTGTTCTGCCAGCCAGCGCGCCACCCGTAAGCCGAGACCGCCTAAGCCGCCGGTGATGAGGTAGGTGACATCCTCCCGAATGATCACAGGGCCTGCTTCCTGCCCCTGATGACGCACGAGTCTGGCCGCGTAACGCAGCCCGTTGCGCCAGGCTACCTGATCTTCGTGGGGTGCGAAGGGAGCGCGGCCCGTTAGCTCGGCACAGAGGACAGCGGCTTGCGTCGCCGCGTCGGCGTGTCCATCGAGGTCCAGGCACACGCATTGCAGCTCCGGGTGTTCCAGGGCGATGACCTTGCTCATGCCCCACAGGGGCGACTGGGCAACGCCAGGCACGGTCTCCGCTGGCTGCACCGCCTGGGCGCCCTGGGTCACCAACCATACGCCAGGCGGCTGCGCCTGCGTACGCAGCAAGGCCTGCACAAGATGCAAGACGGTACCACACCCTCGCCAGGCCGCCACTTCCAGCTCTGCGCCGGAGCGTGCGCCTGCTGCCGGTCTCGCGAACGCTTCATCCAGGCTCCACAGGTGGACTACGCCCTGCACGGTCCCCACCGCGGTCGCGAGCTGCGCATAGTCGGCGGCGCGGTCGGGATGGATGCGGAAAGAGTGCTCATCTACCTGGGCATAGGCAGCGCCTGCCGAGACCAGAATGGCTCGTTCGCCACGGCGGCGCAGTTGATCCGCCAGCGCGGCGCCCAGGCCGGTGGCACCAGCGAAGAGCAGCCATGATCGTTCCTGCGCCAGGTAGTTTGCCGGGGCCTCGGCGATAATGACCGCCTGATCTAGCGGTGCCGCCGCGGGATCACCGGGGACAGTCGTCACCGACTGGAAGCCATTGGCCAGCAACCATTCCCGCCACTGATCGGCGCTCAAGAGCGGATGGTCGGTGCGCCTATCGGCAAAGCGCCACCAGCCGTCGGTTAGACCAAAGGTGAGATCCAGCCAACGATGGCGGGTGGTGGCTTCGAGCAAGACTAACAGGCCACCGGGCGCCAATAGCTGGCGCACATGGGTCAGTGTCGCCGACAGGTCTCGGGTGGCGTGCAACACGTTGGCGGCAACAACGATATCGTACTGGTGCAGGGCGAAGCCCTGGCCGGCAGGTGGCTGCTCGATGTCCAGCGTCCGGTAGGCAACGAAGTCATAGGCGGCAAATTTCGCCTGGGCCTTGGGTAAAAACGCCGCGCCGATGTCGGTGAACAGGTACTCGGTCTGCCGCGCCGGCAGGAGCGGCAGTAGCCCCACGCTCGTACCCCCCGTGCCAGCGCCCACCTCTAGGAGGCGCAGGCCGCGGCCAGCTGGCAACTGGGCAATGGCAGTCTGTACCGCCCGCTGTACCAGATGATTCATGATCTGGGTAACGGGGGAGTCCTGATAGAGTTGGCTGACGGTGCTCGTGTCGCCGCCGGGAAAGAGTAGCTCCAACGGTTCTTGCGCCCCGCGCAACACCTGCCCGAGGTGCGCACCGCAACGCTTAAGCAAGCTCAGCTCGGCCCTGGCCACGGTCTGATACGGCTCGCGCAGCGGCTCTGGGTGGCGGTTGGCCGGCGCTCGCACCACCGTCCACGCTTCCCCACCAGGCTGCAAGATACCCGCTTCCGCCAGCATCACCAGCAGCCGCTCCAGCAACCGGCGATACGGCGCGATCACCCCTATCTGCTCGGCGATCTGCCCGCTCTGCCAACGCGCCCCCGGATCGAAGCTCAGACCGCTCTCCGTCAGCGCCGCCACGACATAGTCGATGCTTAGGGTGTTAAGCCTTACCACCGCGGCGCCATAGCGGTCCACGCTAGTCGTCTGCGGCAACTGCGCGCTCAGCTCCTCCTGCAGTCGCTGGTGCAGCCGCGCCATACTGGGCAGGTAATCGGGGGGCAAACCAAATTGGGGCTGCGGCTGCCAGTCAACCGCATAGAGCCATTCCCGCCCTTCCGCCGCGCCCAGCACCGCTGCCGACGATACTTCCCGCTTGGCAAAGCCCTTGACCGTTGCCACGACCTGCCCTAAAGCATCCATCAACTGGATGTCCCAGCGGCGCTCGCCGATCTGCCGGGCATGACACCACCATTCGCGGCCCGTGGCCTGCGGGTGCGGGTACACGTGCAACGCATCCACAGTAAAAGGCAGCAGGGTCGCAGAGACCCCCGTCACCTGGAAGCAGGCATCCAACAAGCCGGGGTGCAGCAGATAACCCGCCAGACTGCTCACGGCCTCAGGCAGGCGCAACTCCGCTAGCGCCTCGCCCTCTCCCCGCCACAAGCCGACTAGCCAGCGGAAGCTCGGGCCAATTGCAAGCTGCTGCTGCGCCGCGGCTGCGTATATAGGATCGATAGCCAGCGCCTCACCGCACCGCTGCCGCAGTGCGTCCAGCGAAACCGGCTCCGCAGGCGCATCCGCTTGCGCCTGTATCCGCCCCGTGGCATGCGTGATAAGCGTTGCCGCAGCGTCCTCCTCGGCAAAGCTCAGGAGTTGAAACTCGAGGTATGGGCCCTGCGCTGGTGTCAGCACCAATTGCACCGTGCGCGCCCCCTGCTCCGGCACCACCAAGGCCGCCGGGAAGGCGACATCGGCAAGCTCATAGCCTTGTGCGCCCCATACCAGTTCCGCAGCGCTCAGTACCAGCGCGAGATGGCACGCCCCGGGCACGAGCACCGCTTCATACACCCGATGGTCAGCCAGGAAGGGCAAGGCCGCCACGCTGAATTCCGTCTCAAAGAGGGTTGCCTTGTGTACGGGCGATGTCATCTTCTTGCCGATCAGGGGCCGCAGGGCGGCCCCGCCCGGCGTGCGCTTGGACACCTCGACCCAGCAGCGCTGACGCTGGAAGGGGTAGGTGGACAAGAGCACCTTGCGCCGGGTATAGGCCTTGTCAAAACCCGCCCAGTCCACATTCACCCCGCGCACATAGAGCGCGCTCAGACTCTCCAAGATCTGCTGCCAGTCGGAACGGCCAGGGCGCAGACTGGGCAGCATCACCGGGCGATCTTCTGTCGCCTGGTCACTTATCACAGGGTCCAGACAGGGCTGCGCCATGCCGAGCAACGTCGGCTTGGGGCCGATCTCTACAAAGATCCCAGCACCTTGCTCGCGCAACATGGCCATACCATCGGCGAAACGCACCGCGGCACGCACATGGCGCACCCAGTAGTCCGGGCTCGCGACCTCCTCGGTCGCGAGCCTGCCGCTCACGTTCGAGACCAGGAGAAGCTTGGGCGCGGCATAGGTGATAGTGCGCGCCACTTGAGCAAACTCGGCCTGCATCGGCTCTATCAGGGGCGAGTGAAAGGCATGCGAGACGTTTAGTGGGCGTGTCTTGATGCCTTCCCGCTCCAGCATCGCCGCCACTGCCTGCACCGCGGCGCGCCGACCTGAAATCACCACATTCTGTAGGCCATTGACCGCGGCAATGGCAACCTCCCCCGGGTACGGCCTCAAGGCAACCTGCACGCGCGCCTCCTCAGCCATGAGGACAACCATCTCTCCCTCTTCGGGTTGGTTCTGCATTAAACGCCCCCGCTCGGCAATCAGCTTCAGACCGTCTTCCAGGCTGAAGACTCCCGCCACACAGGCGGCGACATATTCCCCGACACTATGCCCCATGACGATTGAAGGTTCGATGCCCCAAGACCTCCATAACTGGGCTAGAGCATATTCCAGGGCAAACAAGGCAGGCTGAGTGTTAGCCGTCTCATCTAAAGGCGAGGTTTCCCCAGATTTGGGATAGAGAATTTCGACCAGGCTCCGCTCCAGATAGGAACGCAGGATTTCATCACAGCGGTCGAGGACCTGCCGGAAGCGGGGTTGGGTCTCGTACAATTGGCGTCCCATGCCTATGTACTGAGACCCTTGACCCGTAAAGAGGAAGGCTAACTTGGGTTTATGTGTACTCAGCACCTGTCCCTTGAATACCCCTGTTGGTTCCTGACCGGCAATGAAGGCCCTAAGCTTTTCTCGAGCCTGAGTCACCGATCCCGCTACTACACTCAGCCGGTGGCTAAAGTGCGATCGGCCCGAATTGGCTGAGAAGCAGAAGTCGGCGAGCGCCACGTTTGGATTTGCCACCATAGAGTCTACATACCGAATCGCTACTTGCTTACGCGCTTCCTCCGTTTTTCCGGATAGCGCCAGCAGGTGCAGGGGGCGCTCCACTTCCACTTGTGCAGGATCGGAAATGGGGGCCTCTTCCAGCACCACATGGGCGTTGGTCCCACCGAAACCAAAGGAGCTAACCCCTACAAAGCGAGGTTTTGTTCCTCGAGGCAATGAGCGTCGCTCGGTCGCGATGACAAAAGGGGTATCCCCTAGTGAGAGGTGAGGATTGATCTTTTTTAGCTGTAGATGAGGAGGAATTTCCTCATTCTGTACCAGGAGCACCGCCTTGATCAGGCCAGCGATCCCGGCTGCCGCCTCCAAATGGCCGATATTCGTCTTAACCGAGCCGAGCACACAGGGCTGATCGGGCGCACGGCCCTCCCCTAGCACCGTCGCGAGGGCCCGAACCTCGATAGGATCACCCAGTGGCGTACCGGTACCATGCGTCTCCACATAACAAACGCGATCGGGGGAAACCCTGGCATTGTTCAGGGCCTGACGGATGACCGCCTGTTGCGCAGCGCCATTGGGCGCGGTCAGCCCATTGCTGCGCCCATCCTGATTGACTGCCGAACCCCGCACCACTGCCAGGATCGTGTCTCCGTCCTTCAGGGCCTCAGAGAGGCGCTTGAGAACCACGATTCCGCAACCCTCTCCGCGTACGTAACCGTCAGCCTCCGCATCAAACGTCTTACAGCGTCCGTCGGAGGCCATCATGCGGGCCTGAGAAAAGGTGATGGTCAATTCCGGAGACAAAATCACGTTCACTCCTCCTGCCAGAGCCAAGCTGCACTCGCCGTTCCGCAGGCTCTGGCAAGCGTAGTGAACCGCTACCAGTGACGATGAGCAGGCGGTATCCACTGCGAGGCTGGGCCCTCGCAGATCAAGCAGATAAGAGAGACGGTTGGCCGCAATGCTGAGAGCGTTGCCGGTACCGGCGTAGGCGTCAATGGCGGCTGGATCACTGTATTGACGCTGGGAATAATCATCGGTGCTAATCCCGAGAAACACTCCAGTCTGGCTGCCAGCCAGCTTCTCCGCCGCCTGACCGGCGTTTTCCAGAGCTTCCCAGCTCACCTCCAGGACCAGCCGTTGCTGGGGGTCCATGCTAGCTGCTTCCTTAGGCGAAATGCCAAAGAAGTGGGGATCAAACAGGTCTATGTGTTCTAGAAACCCGCTCCAGCGAGTATTCATTTTCCCCGGTGTTACCGGATTCAAATCGTAGAAGGCATCGACATCCCACCTGTCCGTCGGGACCTCCGTGATTGCATCCACCCCATCTCGTAAAAGACGCCAAAAAGCCTCTGGATCCTTAGCCTTGGGAAAACGGCAGCCAAGCCCGA
Source organism: Gammaproteobacteria bacterium (assembly GCA_050740915.1). Classification (GTDB taxonomy): domain Bacteria; phylum Pseudomonadota; class Gammaproteobacteria; order JBOHHR01; family JBOHHR01; genus JBOHHR01. The sequence continues at coordinate 8,774 of JBOIEG010000087.1, forward strand.
TGATCGCGATGGGCTCCGAGTCGAGCTTTCGTGGCGTATCAATCGTCAAAATAGGAATGGTTGCGTCTCCGGCCAGATGCCCAGCCAGCGCTTTTATGGTAGGAAACTCCCACGCCAGCGTTGGAGACAACGAACGGCCCAGCCAGCCCTCCAGATCTCCGATAAGACTCACCGTCTGAGCAGAGTCCAGACCAAAGCTGGCAAATGGTTGGCGCCAGTCAATCTCACTACGGTCGATCCCTAGCATCTGGGCGAGATGTGAAACTAGCCAAGTCTCAATGGTCCCAGAGTTTGGGCTTTTGGTCAGTTCATCGATATCATCAGATGCATCTCTTGGGTTTTTCAATGTGTCATTTGAGAATGTTTTCTCCGTGGGCCTTTCTTGCGGTATCGTTGCCCGCCACTCTTTCACGACGTTCAGATGCCCTTCTATAAATGCCTTCTGGCACGCCCGCCGCTGAATTTTTCCACTGGAAGTCTTTGGAATCGTCCTGGGTTCAATAAGGACCACCGCATACACTTGGAGCTCATGCACTTGTGCGACTGCGTGGCGTATAGCCCCGATCACGGCATCCAGGTCCAGGTCCTTACGTGGACTCAGCTCCTGAACCACGACTAGCCGCTCTTCCCCTTCAATGTCTACCGATAAGGCCGCAATACTGCCAGGCCGCAATGCTTTATGACTCTCTTCTACCGTGAGCTCAATGTCCTGCGGGTAATGGTTATTACCACGGATAATGATCAAGTCTTTGAGCCGACCGGTGATGAACAGCTCGCCGTTGTGCAGATATCCCAGATCACCCGTACGCAGAAAGGGGCCCTCGCCCGTGTCTCTAAGATGGGCCTGGAAGGTGCTTTCCGTCTCTTCACCTCGATTCCAATATCCCTGAGCAACACTGGAACCGGAGACCCAGATCTCCCCAATCTGATCGCGTGGACAGTGGGTCAAGGATACGGGATCGACAATCGCGATCGCCTGATCGAGTAGCGCTTGACCACAACCCACGAGAGTGCAAGTGCCCTCGTCATCATTACCAGCACCAACCACACGATTGTTTGCGAAGGCTGCTTTGTTGACGTGATGAGTTATGGGCGGCTCAGTGTTTCCTCCACCGGAAACACATAGGGTTGCCTCGGCAAGCCCATAACCAGGCCAGAACGCCTCCCAACGGAAGCCACATGGCTCGAAGGTCCTGGTAAACCGCTCGAGCGTTTCCATACGGACGGGCTCAGCACCGTTAACGGCCACGCACCAATTACTTAGATCGAGATTTTCCTTCTTTCCATCGGAGGTGACCTTGCGCGTGCAAAGCTCGTAAGCGAAATTAGGTGCACAGCTGATTGTGGGTCTGTCTTTGGCGCGAGAGATGACCTGCAGCCAACGCAGGGGCCACTTGAGGAAGGAAGAGGGCGACATCAAGGTGCTATGGTAACCATTACAAAATGGATTCAGCACACCTCCAACGAGTCCCATATCGTGATGCATCGGCAGCCAGCTGACCATCTCGCCGTGGGGAGGTATTTGCCACCCTTGGTGAAGCACTGCTGAGTTATGCAATACGTTGCGATGGCTTATCATCACCCCTTTGGGCGCATCTGTGGACCCGGAGGTATATTGTAGATAAGCCAGTGTCTCGCTCGTGATAGAGGGTTCCTTCCATTCATCTTCCAACCCGTCCTCCATGTCATCTGTAGCTATCCATCGTAACGAAGCGAGTTCCTCGGCCTGAACCAGCCGCTGTTGACCTGGTGTGAGAAACTCCATGGAAGAGAGGGTGTGCTGTGTCGTCAGTGCCAACGTCGTCCCTGCATCATTCACGATGGCCTGGAGCCGGGGCAAAGTGCGGTCCATCCGAGTTGGATGAGGAGGGTAGGCAGGAACGGCAATAACTTTCGCGTAGAGGCATCCAAACAGAGCGGCGATGTAATCCAAACCCGGGGGGTGAAGGAGCAGTGCTCGCGCGCCCATCGTGCCCAAGCTTTGAAGCAGGACCGCGATGGCTCGTGCCCTGCGGTCCAACTCCCCATAGGTCAAATGCACCTCTTTTTGTTCCTCATCCGTTAAGAACGTATAGGCCGGTCGCTCAGGCTGTTGAAGCGCTCGCCAGCGAAGCAGCTCGACCAACGTAGAAGACTGCTTAGGAATACGCTTGGTCATTTATGCCCCCAGAAATTGGATAAATGTGCGGAAGCGAAATTCAAGCAACGCCATGGCGGAATGCGCAGTTTGGGACGCGCAGCGTAACAATCCCAATGGGCTTAGCGGACTACTTTGGCGTTATTCTGCAACGTAGGCGGCCAAGGCGTTGCCATAAGCCGCGCGCGTGGCCGCGATCAATTCATCGTACTTGGGTTCGTATTGTTCCAAATCGTGCAACAGCTCATCGCATTGCGCTAAAAGCGCTATCAATGTTTCTAAGATTTCTTGTTCGCGTTCCGGGAATCCGTATCGGTGAACCGTGTCTTCTATAGCCATCGTTGGGTATGGCCTATATGGTATTTGGGCGCATTTTTTTTCGTTTCTTGCGTAGCATGGTGCGGGCGGCGCGCGCGATATAGCCGTTCCACTTCGCAGAGGACCATCTGGAAGATGTTGCCGGCTTCATGGCCATCGAGATCCTAAACATAGTCCTGAACGACTCCCTCACGCAGCGCGCAATCGCAGCAGTCGCGCATTCACGAGCGACGCCGATGTGTATGCATGATCGATGTCCTTGCTCTCCCCCGAGGAAGCCTCTTTAAGGAACCCCGTCTGCTATTGATCCAGGCTACCGAAGGAAGGAAGCTTACGACAAACGTCGCATAATGGCTAGCGATTTTTGAAGCACTTGGATCCAAGTTCCAGAAGCCCGCGATAAACGGCGCCTGCTCAAAGGGATGCTGACTGGGAGATGGAAGACAGGCGAGCAAAGAGGTCGCGGGTGGTTATTGAACGGTTTGTCGTAGATTTCCGAAAAGGCCATTGCCGTATTCATCTATGCCCCCAGAAATTGGATTGCTTCGCCTCGCGATACCCCGGCACCGTCAAGTCAGTGGCACGCCGGTGGTCCTTGATTCTTTGGGCGAGCGCGATTCTCTGATAGGATATATTACTTGCGACAATCGTCGCAATTGCGACGAAGGTTGCGAGGAACGCAAAAAACCGAGCTAGGGAGAATACCTTAATTCAGTAATGTGCCGATGAAGCGGCGTATGGCCCTCAAGGCGTGCCATAGCCTGCCCAATTCGGCCTCGATTAGGAGGAGGGCAATGGGCAAAATCAAAACCGTGTTAGTAGTGCGTTGGCCGTGGCTTGGCTGCGTCAGGTGAGTTCTAGCAATACTTTACACTCAATCGCTGGGTACCGAAGCCAGCGGCATTACGGTTTCTGGAGCTATCTTCGTAGCCGTTCGTGGTCATTCTACCAATGATCCCCGCTATTAACTTTTAAAGGAGATATTATCGTGGACGAATTAGTAGCCCGTTTGTCTGCTGGAGATCATCCCGTTGAAGCGAGTCTGCGTCCGGAAAAAACAGTCAAGGCATTAAAAGAATGCATTGACCGAGGTTACGTTCATATCAAGTTTACGGAAACAAAGGGTGGTACAGAACTAGGTATTAAGCTTGATAGAGAGGCTTCTGATCTTAATAAAGCTGATTTTGATAAGGAAACAGGAAACGTCCATCTGGTCGGTAATCTGATACTAAACTATGTGAAAGTTCAGTGCGTCGCTGATATAGATCTCAAAACACTCGAAGGCAGAGGATATCTCGTGCCGTTGGAGAGTTGAGTCGGAATTGATTTTAAAGATCGCGCAGTAGCGCGGTAGAATTTATAGGAGATGATACCATGAGCACGATGGGAAAATACTGTAAGGCATATCCAATTACAAGCTTCCGGGAATATAAAGGATGGGCTGAGAAGGCTGAAAATACTAGAAAGGAGAAGAGAGGAGTAGATGGGAAGGAGGTGGAAGTTGAGCGGCAATTGACCGATCAAGACCACCTGTATCTTCAGGGAAATTATGTGGTAACAGATGGAGTATTTCTAGATGAAAACATCATCTTTGACGACGTAACACCGGAATGGAAGGATTTTTGTACGCATACTTTGAAGTTCGAAGTACCCGTTTACGAGACTGTGTATACTGTACATAAGGAGACTAGCAGCAGCGAGGAACCGCTTGATGAGTTGCCGACGATTGATGCGGAGGCAATAGGTTCTGGCATTGACAAGTAAATCCAGTGACAACCGCAATAGCAATAGCGCACCGTAGTAAAATAGTCTTTGGCTGAGAGTTTGTGAAAAACCGTCGTGAGCGAAGGAAGGTCGCGTTCCGCCGGAGCGCAGGAACCGCAGTGTATATTGAAATACATGAGGATTCCGAGCACCGCCGGAACGCGAGATCCCGAGCACAGTAGGTTTTTTCACAAACTCTGAGCCTAGAATCTGTTACGGGCTATCACCATCCCGTAGGGGGGAATTTAATTAATCGGTAAGCGGAGATCCATAACATGGGTTACGAGGAAAAAGAGGATACCACTGTCTACAAGGTCGTGGTAAATCATGAAGAGCAATACTCTATATGGCCTGCGGAAAGGGAGAACGCCCTCGGTTGGCGAGATGTTGGCAAGACTGGGACGAAGGCAGAATGCCTGACCTATATAAAAGAAGTATGGACCGATATGCGGCCACTGAGCTTGAGGAAGAAAATGGAGGAGGCGGGAAAAACGCCGATCGCGAGTAAGCGCTAGGGTACAAGTGTAGCCAAGCACAGGCCGTGCGATGGGGGCAGTCAACTAAGAAGGGAAGTGCCTCATAAAATTGGCGAATCCTAGTTCATGTGATGCCACTGGGTATGAGCTTGAAAGCTTGAATAAAACCTTGCGACAACTCTCAAATATGGCAGGCTCCTCAGTTAGCACGCGTTGGCTTGCATGCCCACGACCGAATCCTCAGGCGCGTGTGCGCCTGTTCTGCTTCCCGCACGCCGGCGGCGGAGCCTCAATCTTTCACACTTGGCCGGATAAGCTACCTACCACGGTGGAGGTTTATGCAGTTCATCTTCCGGGACGTGGCAATCGGTTAATAGAGCCCCCTTTTACCCGGCTCGCGCCACTGGTTCAGACGCTAACCGAAGTCCTCCTTCCACACCTGACTACACAATGCGCTTTCTTCGGTCACAGTATGGGCGCCCTGATAGGCTTTGAGCTAGCTCGGCAGCTCCGCCGGCAGCACAGGCCTAGCCCGGTTCACCTCTTTGTATCGGGACGAGAGGCGCCTCAACTACCATCTCTTGATCCGCCGATCCACGCCCTGCCAGAGCCTCAGTTTGTAGCCGAGCTCCAACGTTTTAATGGTACGCCTAAGGAGGTGCTTGAGCATCCCGAATTGATGCAGTTGTTTATTCCCACCCTGCGGGCAGATTTCGCCGTCTGCGAAACCTACACCTACACTAGTGATGCTCCGATTGACTGTTCCATCTCGGCTTTCGGAGGGTTGCAGGACCACGAGGTCAGCCGTGAGCAACTGGAAGCATGGCGTGATCAGTCGCGCGCTTCATTCAGCCTCTACATGTTCCCCGGTGACCATTTCTTCCTAGATACATCCGAACCACTGCTTCTGAAGACAATTGCTCGGGAGCTGCAGCAGCCCGTGCGGATGTTCGTGTGAAGAACGTGCCGGTAAAGCGGTAAAGCCACCGCTTCCTTGGTTGGACCTCAGCCCGAAGCCCCCGGTGATGAGCCGCAACGAAGTCCATGTGTGGTGTGCAGAAAACGAGCAAGGGCCGAGCGCTTTGTTTCAACTCATGGAAAGGAAACGGTTTATCACTGGCCCCCGGTGAACGAGGCGCTTATTCTTAAATTCAGAGGGGTAAGCGGAAAGTCGGTTGTTAAAAAGCCCGGCTCTACTCATTCGTGTCGCAGTGCATCAATAGGATTCAAATGCGCGGCCTTGTACGCCGGAAAGTACCCAAACATGATCCCAACCGCCGCGGAGAATATGAAGGCGATTATCACGATGACCAGATTTGGGATGAAGGGAATCTCCAAAAAGTGGGTGGCGATAGCAGACCCCACGAGCCCTAGGAGCATTCCCACCATTCCCCCAAACGACGCAAGCACAATCGCTTCCACTAGAAACTGCATGAGGACCTCCTTTTCCCGAGCGCCTATGGCAAGCCGAATACCGATCTCTCGGGTTCGTTCGGTTACCGACACCAGCATAATGTTCATGATGCCGATGCCCCCGACCACCAGGCTCACGGTGGCGATGGCACCTAGCAGCGCGGTAAGTACCTGGTGCATGCTCGCCGCTTTGCTAGCGATCTCCGTGAGATCGATCACTTCGAAATCGTTCTCCGCATTCTGCATCAGGTGGCGGCGTTCACGCATCAGCAACTCGATATTCCGCTTGACTTCTGCGGTGGCTTTACCGCTCGCTACCGCGACGTAAATAGTACTAACGTCGCGATTGCCGGCGATACGCCGTTGAAAGGTGTGCAGCGGCATGACCACTAGATCGTCCTGGTCCATGCCGGTTATCCACCCACCCTTGGATCTAAGCACCCCGATCACTTCGCAAGACAGTTTCCCAAGCCGGATGGAGGCACCGAGAGGATCTTGCGGCCCGAACAGCGCATCGAGCACCATGGTGCCGAGGATGCAGACAGGCTTCCCGGCAAGCAACTCGGCCTCGCTGAAGGGACGTCCCTGGTCAATCGGCCAGTTTTTGACTTTAAAAAAAGCACTATCGGTGCCAGTGACCGTTGTAGACCGGTTCTTACTGCCGTAGACGATCCGCATGGATTTCGTCGCAGATGCCGATACAGCCATCACGTTTGAGAGTTCCTGGTCGAGGGCTTTAGCAGCGTTCAGATTAAAGGGAGCGGTACTCGACGTTACCCCAAGGGCTTTTGGAGCGGTTCCAGGCGTGACGATGAGGAGATTCTCGCCGAGGCTGGCGATCTCGGTAGTGATTTGCGCGCTGGCCCCGCCTCCAAGGGTGACCATGATGATGACCGCCGCGACCCCGATAACCACCCCCAGAATCGTGAGTGATGAGCGCATAACATTGCGGCGGATCTCCCTCAGCGCCAGTAACAGCGTGTTCCATAACATCAGGCGATGGCTTCCTGTGGTTCGTCGACCGCAATGGCCCCATCCAGGAAGTGCACGCAACGCTGTGCGTACGCCGCCATCTCAGGTTCGTGGGTCACCATCACGATAGTGAGGCCGCGATCACGATTCAGTTGGGTCAGAAGCTCCATGATCTCTCGGCTACGCGCGGAATCTAGATTGCCGGTGGGTTCATCTGCCAAGAGGACGGCTGGGTTCGTCACCATCGCGCGGGCAATGGCGACCCGTTGTTGCTGGCCGCCGGAAAGCTCCACAGGGGTGTGCTTTTCCCACCCATTTAGGCCCATAGCCGCCATTAGATTAAGGGCTCGCGCATGCCGTTCGGCGGCCGGAATGCTGCGATAGATCAGCGGCAGCTCCACGTTCTCCAAAGCCGACATCCGACCCAGGAGGTTGAAGTTCTGGAATACAAAGCCGAGATAGTGACGACGCAACAAGGCGCGCTGGTCCCGGGTTAGCTTGCCGACTTCCAGGCCCCGAAAGAGAAAGGTGCCTGAGGTGGGAATATCTAGGCAACCGAGGATGTTCATGCAGGTCGATTTCCCCGACCCGCTCGGTCCCATCACGGCCATAAACTCGCCGTCGTCAATCTGCAGATTAATGCCGGTCAGCGCCCGCACCTCGGTCTGCCCCTCGCCATAGACCTTGGTTACGCCGCGCAGCTTGATAAGAGTTTGATCATGACCCCTTTTCACCGGGCCACCCCGCTGTGCTCGGCGCCGCAAGCGATGCCCCTGTGGGAGCTTTGGACATTCTATACATGAACCAAATGCTGATCCCTGAGAAGAGCGCCGCCAATCCGGCGACCGAGACTACTAGGATATTGGTCAAGCTCGCGGACGCTTCCCCCGCGGATACCGGCGCGGTCTCGGCGAGACGCTCCGGAGGGACTAAAGGCCCCTGCTGCACATCAACCTCAAGATCTCGGTTGTCCGGTCGGGACAAACCATCCGCTGGCCTGGCGCCAGCTCTGTCCTCCCTAGCTTCGTTGACCAGGAGCGGCAGTCCAGGCTTGAGGTCTTCGGCTAGGATTTCCGTATTATGGCCGTCGGAGAGTCCAACGGTCACTGCGATAGGGACACGTCGCCCATCATGGAGGGTCCAGACTAGCTGCTTACGATCAGTGGATAAGGCTGCATCAGGGGCGGTTGTCTCGTTGGTCGAGGGCGGGGTAAAACCCAGTGTGTTGTTAGGCACCAGAATGGCGTCTTCGACCCTATGCGTGGTGATATCAACCGTAGCGGTCATGCCCGGACGCAGCAGCAGTTCCGAGTTATCGGCGCTGAGCAAGGTCTCGTAGGTTACAATCCCTTCGGCAGTTTGCGGGGTATTTCGAATCGAGATGATCTTCGCTGGGAACTTGCGATTCGGATAGGCGTCCGTCGTAAAGGTCGCGTCTTGTCCTTTCTTGATTTGGCCCATATTGGTCTCGTCGATGTGGGCGTGGAGCACCATGCGCGTGAGGTCTTCGGCCAAGGTAAAGAGTACCGGTGTCTGGAAAGAGGCAGCCACCGTCTGACCGGGTTCAATCTTGCGGGCAAGAACAATACCATCGATGGGCGAGTGGATCACCGCTTTGTCCAGATTGGTCTGATCGGCGTTCAAGGTCGCTCGGGTGAGGGCGATCTGTGCCTTGGCGCTGATCTCCTCGGCCTGGGCACGCAGATACGCGGCTTTCGCGGTATCAAGATCTTGCGTGGGTGCGAGGCCTTTTGCGGTGAGCTCCTGCATTCGCTGGAATTTCAGCCTTGCTTCCACAAGAGTCGCCTTTGCTACCTGTAGTCTGGCCTGCTCCGATTCGAGCGCGGACTTGGATTGCAGGACCTTGGCCTTGAGCTCATCTGTGTTCAACGTGGCCAGCATCTGGCCCCGCTTGACCCGGTCGTTGTAGTCCACCTCAACCGTCTCGATGGTGCCGGACAACTCGCTTCCCACGTCCACCTGGTTGATGGGTTTCAGGGTGCCCGTTGCGGTGACCGTGACGGTCAAACCGCCACGTTGTACCTTAACGGTCTTGAACTCCGATGGGCGTGCATTACGCATTTGATTCTTCATCACGATCCCTACACCCACAACCAAAACTCCAACGATCGCGATGATGCCCCATCGCTTTAGTGGCTTTCGGCCGCGCTTCACGTCATCGAAACCCAAGGTTTCGACAATATCGGTATCCTGATGGGTCTTGACCACCTCAGTGTGACGATTCAGATCTAGTGTGAATCTTTAGATCTTGGGCCTTTTTCCTTCTCGGACCAGGCTTCAAACGCTCCGGATCCTCTGCCTACAGTCCCATCTCTTCATTGGCCCCCGAGGACTCGTGGACGCTTGAGTCCGGGAGACACCAGAGTCGCATCGGCTAAGATCGTTCCAGCCAGGGAAAACTCGAAGGGAAACTCGTGGAAGTGTACCTGGTCTCCGTGGGTAAGGCACGTGGGCGTAGTGACCACATGGCCGTTTACGTAGGTCCCGTTCTTACTGTTTTGGTCGATTAACCAGAAACCATGGCGTTTGTGCTCTATCACGGCGTGAACGCGACCTATCGTCGGTCGGTTGATTACAATGTGGTTACGCTCAATGGCGGGCATACGTCCTACGATGGTGAGGGCGCCAAGCTCGTGACGTTCGCAGTCCGTAACGCCATTGAGATCGAATAAATACGCCATGGGCAGCGAGGCGGGTGCCTCTGATTTAACTCCTCGCTTGGACTCGCGATACCGAAGATGCATCGCAACCAGCGCCAGAATCGCGGCCACAAGCAAGGCCGCGACAACCACCAGCGCATACACGACGCGAAGCCCCGGCGCCTCTACCCCTACAGGCACGACGGACGGCGGTTGGGAGGGCACGACAAGAGGGGCGGGCGCACCGGTATCTGCCCTCCTCGGCTCCGGCTCGGGTGTGGGGGCGTTGCTGGGTGGTGTAGACGCTTTTTCCCTTCC
>JBOIEG010000088.1:0-1580 GCA_050740915.1 Gammaproteobacteria bacterium
GTCGAGGACATCATCAAGAAGATCGAGCGGGCGCGGGTCAAGATGGAGCAGATCAAGCCCAGATCCACCCTGCCCCGAGGGAAAAAAGAAGGCGGCTTAACTGTAAAGTTATTTAAGGGACACTACATTAGCACGTCGGAAGCCTCTGTTCAAGTTTGGAACGGTGCAAGCTAGACTACGCTCGCGACCTATGATATGAACAGCAGCGATGCGACGCCCATCGCCCAACAGTTTGATCTGACGCCTTCCCAGATCTCTTCCTCGACCCAGATCCGGTTTATAACCAACACGCTAAGCTTCGAGGGGGTTTCGAGCTCGATCTACTTCGACGATATTGATATCTCTTACGACGCCCACGGCTCCGCACCCATTCTCGACCTCGACGACGACGATAGCTCATTGGCGGTCGGAGCGAATTTCGCCACGACGTTTACCGAAGACGGCGGCGCGGTGGTCGTGGCCGATGCCGATGCGGTGCTGACCGACGCCGACAGCACGACCCTGACGGAGCTCGTCGTCACCATCATCAACCCGCTGGACGGGGCGGCCGAGTCGCTGAGCGCGAACACTGCAGGTACGAGCATAACCGCAAGCTACGACCCTGCCACGGCGACGCTCACGCTCTCCGGCACCGACACAGTCGCGAATTACCAGCAGGTACTGCGCACGATAACTTATGACAACACCTCTCAGAGTCCCAACACTGCGGCCGCGCGCACCATCACCTTCCAGGCAAGCGACGGAACTGACCACAGCGACGTGGCGTTCGCAACGGTCACCGTCATTACCGTGAACGATCCGGCGACCGCAGTGGATAGCGGCCTGACAGTGAGCGATGTCGACAATACTACCCTCACTGGCGCCACCGTCACCATCTCGGCGAATTACGTCAACGGCGAGGACGTGCTGGGTTTCACGGACCAGCTTGGCATCACCGGCAGTTGGAACGCCGCCACCGGCACGCTCACGCTCACCGGCACCACGACGCTTGCCAACTACCAGGTGGCGCTGCGCACCATCACCTACGCCAACACAAGCAACGACCCGAGCACCTTGGCGCGCACGATGTCCTTCGTCGTTAATGACGGCAGCGCCAACAGCCTCGCCGCCGCGCGCACCATCAACATTACCGCGGTCAATGATGCGCCCGTCATCACCTCCAACGGCGGCGGGGTCAGCGCTTCGGTGAGCATCACCGAGAACACCACGGCGGTCACCACGGTCGCGGCAACGGACGCAGATGTTCCGGCCCAGAGCCTAACCTACAGCATCAGCGGGGGCGCCGATCAAGGGCTGTTCTCGATCAACCCCAGCACCGGTGCGTTGAGCTTCAACACCACCCCCAACTTCGAAGCCCCGGCCGATGTGGGGGCCGACAACGTCTACGACGTCACGGTGCAGGTCTGGGACGGCATCATCGGCGGCACAGATACACAAGCCATTGCTGTCACGGTCACCAATGTCAATGAGCCGCCGGTGGTCAATGACCAGGCCTTCTCGGTGGCCGAGAACACGGCCAACGGCACCCCGGTCGGCACCGTCATCGCCGCGGATGTGGATGCCGGGGACACCCGCACCTT
>JBOIEG010000089.1:0-10072 GCA_050740915.1 Gammaproteobacteria bacterium
TCCCCATGTCTCCAGCTGCGTGCGTTCAGCCGGCTGCAACTTGATCGCCACGCGGGTGGTCGGCATGAGCGAGACCATAGCAATCACTGGAAAGTCTGTAAAGTTATTTAAGGGACACTACACTAGGTCGCTCGGCTCCCCGGCGGCCGCAGGAAATGCGCGGGGCAGTCTCACCGTATTGGCAAAGCGAGCGTTGTCCTGTATCTCGAGCGCATCGAGATCCTGCGTCTTGCCGCCGACTTCATCGGCTAAGTTTATAACGACCACTTCGTCTGGTGCCGTTAAATCCGCGATAACCACAAAGTCCTTTTCCACCGCGGCAGAGTCTCGTCCATTCGCCGTTCCCACCGCGAAATAATCTCGCGGAAGCTCGCCGATCTTTGACATCGTGGTTTGTTCCACGTTTGCGACCTCAAGCTCCTCCTCTACCGGCACAAGTTCCGGGTGTTCTGACCAGGCTGCGGATTGGCCATGTGCGCCCTGCGCTTCCGCCGCGAGGGATGATGGCGGCTCTGGTGCGGTTTCCGACTCGCTAAAAAGCGCGGGCTCTGTGATCCCTGGCGCGCTAGCTCCATGCTCTGCGGGATTGGTTATTCCTTCGGAGGCGGTGCCTGCATCATCTTGCACCCACTCCGCGGAATCGCGATAAGCGCTCCACGGGGCCTGCTCCTGACTTACCTCACCCGGATCTTGCCAAGATGGCTCTTGAGACCGGTGCTCCCTCGCCGAGGTCACATCGACAGCATCCCCCTCCCGCTCAGCGTTTTCGTTTTCCATCGCGTCCCAGCCACAATTCTCGGCCTCAGCCACATCCTTTCCTCCCTTATCCAGCTCGGCCAGGGTTTGAATCCAAACGTCTGACTGACCAAGATCTGTTTCCGATGGGGCGTCGACAACCTCGTTATTCTCGTCGCCGACGCTTACCACGAAAGGGTCCGAATCGGCCGCCTCCGACACGGCGCCTTGCGCTGAGGACTCCGGGGGATCGGGCTCGCCCGTACGGTCACCAGCGCCTCGTGCGGCGGCACCGCCTTTCTGAAAATAGTGGGACAAGTCAACGGTTTGGATCCCGTCATCCTCTTGTTCAGCCACCGCTGCCCGAGTATTCCTGTTCGGAAGCTCAACCGTTTCTTGTCCGATTTCGAGGGATCGGTTTTGCCCGCCACTTCCCTCCGTGGGACTCGTGATCTCAAACACCTGCTCCTGTGGTTCTGGAGCTTTCGCGCTTGGGAATGTTGCCTTCGGCACGGTTAGGTGCAGAGCGTCCTCGGACTCTTCCGTGACTTCTGGCACCTGGTGCCCTCCAGTGATATCGAAGTCCAACGACTCATCGTCATAGCCAGATCCGGTGCTCGTGAGATCGAGTATTTCATCTGCGTTTGCCGTGCTATCGGCAACGGTGAGATCTAGCATGTCCTGGTCCACACCCTTTTCCGAATCAACGGCCGTCAGATCCAGGATGTCCTCTGCATCCAATGTGCTCTCCGCTACGGTCAGATCAAGCATTTGGGCGTCGTCGGTATTTCGCTCCGCGGCCGCGCTGATATCCACGATCCCCTCCGATGCCGCATCCTCGGGGGAAGAAAGGTCAAACACATCGGTATATTCTCCGGCTTCCTCTTCTGGCCCACCGCGCGCGCTGATCGGCGGCGCAAACTCCTTATCTTGAGTGGTACCAAGATCAAAATCCAAGGCGCTCGCCATCTTCAACCCAGCCCGCTCCGGACTGCTTTCCGATTTCCACCGCTCTGCATCACTGACGCTCGTGATATCGAGCACTTCACGTTGCGACTCCATCTCGTCGCGGTGGCGTTCCTCTTCCTCCGGCTTTTCTGCAAACAAGGGGCGTTCGGGTGACATCTCGTACCACATGGCGATAGCGTTGTCCCACAAAGAACCTTCTCCACCCACCGCTTCGCTAAGTTCTCGGGCGGCCCTTTCATAGGCGCCCTTGTTGCCAGCCGCGTAGTAGACCTCAAGCAACCGCAGCTTGTAATCATGTCTCCGCGGCTGGACAGCGATTGCCTCTTTTACTAATTGCTCCGCCTCGTCAAAGCGCTCGTAAGCTATGCAGACATTGACTTCTTCCAAGGGGTCTTTTTCTGTGGGGATCTCTGTCGGAAAGCGCGTCCTTGCCCCTTCTTCTTCGATGACAGTCTCGACATCGTGCGCTTGCTCTTGGATATCCTCTAGGGTCCGTTCGGCCACCGGCCTTTGTTCCTCCTCCGAGTCGACACCCGTGAATCCGCTTACCCCTGCGAGCGGAGATGGAACTTCTACTGTAAGCTCTTCTTCGTCCTTCGCCCCTTGGCTTTTCGCGCGTATCCGCCAGAAAACCCAAAAAGCGAACATCCCAGCGGCCGCGATCAGTCCGATAACGCTATAGATCCCTCCGGGAATAAGCGGTGACCCCTCGATGGGCGCGGAATCGACGACTTGAGCACCCTCCTGCGGCGTCTCGCTAGCCCCAAGCTCACCACCGAGCTCAACGCTTGCCGAAGGAGGAGCTTGCGCTGGTTGCGCCTCATCCGTGGACACCATGTCTTGGCTATCTGGAGCAGGTGGGGCCATTGCTTCGTCGGTAGTTTCTGCTCCTTGCTGGGCTTCGATGCTAGGTTCCGGAACCAAAGGCTCCGCACCGCCGCTTGAGGCTGTTTGCTCCGACTCCGACGGCGCTGCTGCTATCGGTGATTCACCGCTCGGTGCAACCGGTGCTGTAGCGAGCGGCTCCGTTGCCACAGGCTCTGTGGGAACAGGGGCATCGGTCACCGCTGTCTGTGGCTCGGTAGGCACCACAGTTGTTTCTTCACCGGCTTCGGCCCCCGCGATTTGGGGTAAACCTTCAGGCTGTTCTTCGATCGTTTCTCCCGGTGGCTTTTCTATTCCTTCCGGTGCTGCTGTTCCCGTCTGCGCCAACTTCGCCTGCAATGCCGCTAGCTCGTCATCTTTTAGCTGCACTTGGCGGCGCATCAGCTCGACCAAGGACTCGGATTGCTTGAGCCGTTCGCGTAGGTGTGAATTCTCATCTTGGCTCACGGCCTCGCTTTCTTCTGCCACGAGTTGCCCTGTTTCCGGTCCCGCCCGCTCCTCTCCCTCATCCTTGCCCGCAGCACTCTCTTGGGGTTTCTCCGCCGCACTCCCCGCAGCACCCAGTACTTCCAAGCGCGCTTGCTCCCCGGGGGAGGACTGCTTCCCACCTTGCTCACCGCCCAGTGCGGTGCCCTGAGAACCTTCTGCTCCTAGTGAGCGTTGCGGTATCGAAGAGGCGAGATGCTGGCGATATTCCTCCCAGAGAGTGTTATGGCGACGAACTTCGGCGAGTGCCTCCGTTTGAGTACGCGAGGAAAGCGCAGTGGCATCAGGGATCCGCAGTATCTGCCCCTGCTTCAGGCGGTTGATATTGGCGTCGATAAATGCATTCGGATTCGCCTGTAACAAGGCGACCATCATTTGTTGTATGCTGACCTCGTCCGATCGGGTACCCCGCGCCATCGCCCATAGGGTATCCCCCGCTTGGGTGGGACCATAGTGATCTGAGGTATCGCCCGGGGTTGTGTCCCTCGGAGATGGCTTAGTCGGCCGCGGCCAAGATCTCGCGGTGGCCGCTGGGCGATGAGGTGCAACGCTGGAGGAGGTAGACCCATAGCGTGGCGGATCCAACAATACCGTGAACTCGCGAATGAGACGCCCGTTTGACCAGTTGACTTCCAAAAGAAAATCCAGAACCGGCTCGCGAACGGGCTCTTTGCTCCAGATCCGCACGTAATCGTTTCCAGCTTTCGGTTGCACGAGCTCGAATCTTAGGTCAGAGAGCACCAGGGCAAATTCCAACCCAGCCCGTTTGAATTGCGCTCGATTCGCCAAACCCACTTTGAGGGTATCCAATTCTTCAACCTTGGCGTCCACCAAGGGGATCTTGGCTTCAAACGGTTCAAGCAGGGATGAATTCGTCTGCATGGGACCGAGCCCGAGCGCCAGAACGGTTGTCGGCAGCAGCAAGCCCGCAGCACAGGCCAATCGAATTCTCATTCGCCCCTCCTCAATGATTCAACAAGTTAGCGCTGATTTTGCTTGACAATCAAAATCAACTATAGCTTATAGGCAGTCCTTTACCAAGATTTCGGCGATTTGTATGCTGTTCAAAGCCGCGCCCTTACGCACATTGTCCGATACCACCCACAGGTTGATCCCGCGGGGATGCGATATATCTTCCCGTATGCGACCCACATACACCCCGTCTCGGTTAGCGGCTTCGGTCACCGCGGTCGGGTAGCCACCGTCCTTGCGCTCATCCATTAAAACCACACCGGGCGCGCTTCGGAGGAGATCTCTCACCTCCTCAACGGTGATCTTTTCTCGCGTTTCCAGGTGCACCGCTTCCGAATGGCCATAAAAGACCGGTACCCGAACCGCCGTGGGGTTCACTCGGATTTTCGGGTCTTCCATGATCTTGCGGGTTTCCCAAACCATCTTCATCTCTTCCTTGGTATAGCCGTTTTCCTGGAACGTATCAATATGAGGCAATACATTGAAGGCGATCTGCTTAGGGTATACCTGATTGTGCGCCGGTTTGCCGTTCAGTAAGCAACTCGTCTGTGCTGCGAGCTCCTCTATCGCGGCTTTACCGGTGCCGGAGACGGCCTGATAAGTGCACACGTTAATCCGCTCTATGCCAACGGCCTGGCGGATGGGGTTTAGCGCCACCACCAATTGGATGGTGGAGCAGTTCGGGTTCGCAATGATCCGGCGATTGGTAAACTCCGCTATCCTAGGGGCGTTCACCTCCGGCACCACTAAGGGGATATCCGCTTCATAGCGAAAGCGGGAGGTGTTGTCGACAACCACGCATCCCGCAGCGGCGGCCCTTGGGGCATGAACCTCTGAGACGGAAGCTCCGGCAGAGAACAAGCCGATGTCCACGCCCTTAAAATCGAAGGTCGCGAGATCTCCCACCGTGATCGTCTTTCCCTTGAAGCTGAGGTGCTGTCCTGCGCTGCGACTGCTCGCCAAAGGGTAAATCTCACCCACGGGAAAATCCCGCTGCGCCAGGATCTCTAGCATGATTGTTCCTACCGTCCCGGTCGCACCCACTACCGCGACATTAACGCTTCGAGCCATCTTCAATTCCTACCTTTCGTGATCGCCCCTAACTCCTTAGCGCAGAGACCACGGCATTCCCCATCTCTGCTGTGCTGATGCATCGCGTTCCCGGTGTTGCGATATCGGGTGTGCGCAAGCCAAGACCCAAAACCTCGTGCACCGCTTTTTCTACCCGCTGAGCCAGGTCCGGCTTGCCGAGTGAATAACGTAACATCATAGCCACCGATAGAATCGTTGCTAAGGGATTCGCAATGTTTTTGCCCGCGATGTCCGGGGCCGAGCCGTGTATGGGTTCATAGATCCCCTTCCCGCGGCCGTCCAGCGACGCGGAGGGAAGCATGCCGATAGAACCCATTAACATGGAGGCCAGATCCGAGAGGATATCCCCAAACATATTGGTCGTTAACAATACATCGAATTGCTTAGGCGCACGTACCAGTTGCATTGCTGCGTTGTCAACATACAGATGGCTCAAGGCAACCTCCGGATATTCGGTTGCAATTTCGCTCACCACCTCTCGCCATAAGGCGGTTGCCTCCAAGACGTTGGCCTTGTCCACAGAACAAACGCGACGCTCGCGCTGCATCGCCAGCTCGAAAGCCACCCGTGCCACGCGCTGCACCTCCGACTCTGAATAAACTAAGGTGTTAATGCCGACGCGTTCCCCACCTCTGCGTGAAATCCCCCGCGGTTCTCCGAAATAGATCCCGCCCGTCAGTTCCCGAACGATCAAGATATCCAATCCGGCGACCACCGCCGGTTTAAGCGTAGAAGAATCTGCGAGATCCTCGTACAGCGTCACCGGCCGCAGATTGGCAAAAAGCCCGAGGGTGGAACGGATCTTGAGCAAGCCGCGCTCGGGGCGCTCCCCCGATGACAAAACGTCCCATTTCGGTCCTCCAACCGCACCTAATAAGATAGCATCCGCTTTCCTAGCCAAGGACAAGGTGCGCTCTGGCAAGGGATCGCCTGTTTCATCGATAGCGGCGCCACCGATCAGGCCGTGCACCAACGCCAGATCGAGGCCATCGCTTGCGCGCAGTGCCTCCAGGACCTTGCGCGCTTGCGCGATGATTTCCGGACCAATCCCATCGCCGGGAAGCAAGAGGATTTCTTTAGGCATCGGCGGGCGCTCCTTGCGTTATGCACGGTGGTCGTAGTCTGGACCGGATCGACACGCGGGTCACCACAGGTTTACACTTTAATCCACAAGCGGGTCAATCACGACGGGACGCTATCTTAGTCTCATGTGAGCCAGCCCGCCATGATCACGATTGCTCGGTCGTTCCATCGGCTGAACGCAGATTGCGCGGCGCTGCCCTGGGAGCAAGGGAGGCGGCACCCTTGCGCCACCGGCTTTGGACAGGCCTCCGTATCACCTATACTAACAGCCCCAGCGTTGAGTAGCGCCCGATACACCGCTCTGGCTATGAACAAAGCCCTCGGCTATCTACAGCCCTATGCTTTCGAACGGCTTAATCAAATTAGACAGAGCATCACCCCACGGGATGAGCTCAAACCGATCGATCTTTCCATCGGCGAGCCTAAGCACACGGTGCCCGAGTTTATCCTTGAGTGTCTCAAGAAAGAGAGCGATGGCGTGGCCCGTTACCCGGTAACACGTGGGACACCCGAGTTACGCGCCGCGATCCGCGATTGGCTGATCCGGCGCTTTTCGTTGCCATCCGACATCATCTGCGCAGAGCGCCATATTCTTCCTGTGAACGGGACGCGTGAAGCGCTTTTCGCTATCGCCCAATGCCTGGTTGCGCACGAAAAGCCGAATCCGATGGTGGTGATCCCCAATCCTTTCTATCCTATCTACGAAGGGGCCGCTTTGCTTGCAGGCGCCCAGCCCTGGTACCTTAACTGCCCCAAAGAGCGCGGTTTCGTGCCGGATTTTGCGGCCGTATCCCCGGAAATCTGGGGGCGCTGTCAACTCCTCTATGTCTGTTCACCCAACAACCCCACCGGCACCGTTTTGAGCGAAGAGCAGCTCGTAAGTCTCATGCAATACGCGGATCGCCATGACTTCGTCATCGCGTCCGACGAATGCTATTCCGAGATCTACCCGGATGAGGAAAACCCACCGATCGGCTTGCTGCAGGCCGCGAGCCGGAACGGTCGCACCGATTTCCGCCGATGTCTGGTCTTCAACAGCCTATCCAAACGTTCCAGCGTGCCGGGCTTGCGCTCCGGCTTCGTGGCGGGTGATGCTGAATTGATTGAAGCATTTCATCGCTACCGAACCTATCACGGCTGTGCGATGCCGCCTCCCATCCAGAGCGCCAGCGCACAAGCATGGAAAGAGGAACAACACGTGTTAGCCAACCGGGCGCTTTACCGAGAAAAATTCGACGCGGTCCTGGAAATCCTTGCGCCTGTCTTGCCGGCCCGCCGCGCCCAAGGGGGCTTTTTTCTGTGGCCCGAACTCCCGGTCGACGATGTGCGCTTTACCCGCGATGTTTACGCTGAGCAGAACGTGACTGTATTGCCCGGCAGCTTCCTGGCCAGGGAAAGTTTGGGATCCGATCCCGGGCGCGGTTTCGTTCGCATCGCCTTAGTCCCATCCGTGGCGGACTGCGTGGAGGCGGCGCGACGCATACGGACACATGTCGAAGTTTTCTATTAACCGAACGCAAACGCCGAAAATCCATGCAACGAACACCGCAAACCATTGACCGTCACTTCGACCAGCGAGGGGGTTTAAACCTAGAAAACGCGCCCACGGATTTGCGCAAAGCAATAAGCGAGTGTATCAGCCGACTGGATAACGGTGAGTGGCGGGTCGCCGAAAAGCGTGATGGAAAATGGGTAGTTAACGAATGGCTGAAAAAAGCAGTGTTGTTGTCCTTCCGCATCCAGGGAAACACGGTTATCGAGGGGGGGTTCACCAACTACTACGACAAGGTCGCGTGCAAATTTTACCACCATGGCGAAGACCAGTTCGCCCGCCTCGGGGCACGAGTGGTCCCACCCGCAACCGTGCGCCGCGGGAGTTTCATCGCCCGAGATGTGGTGCTTATGCCTTGTTTCGTGAACGTCGGAGCCTATGTGGACAGCGGAACCATGGTCGATACCTGGGCCACCGTCGGTTCCTGCGCGCAGATCGGAAAAAATGTGCATCTCTCGGGAGGAGTAGGCATCGGCGGGGTGCTGGAGCCCATTCAAGCCTATCCTACGATCATCGAAGATGATTGTTTTATTGGGGCACGATCGGAAATCGTGGAAGGGGTGATCGTGGGGCGGGGATCGGTGATCTCTATGGGCGTGTACATCGGCCAAAGCACGAAAATCTACAACCGCGAGACGGGAGAAATCCATTATGGATCCATTCCCCCCGGATCGGTCGTGGTTTCGGGTAACCTGCCCTCAGCGGACGGCAAATATAGTCTCTATTGCGCCGTTATCGTAAAACAAGTCGACGAAAAAACCCGCAGCAAAGTGGGGATCAACGAGTTGCTGCGGATCTCTTAAATCACCGCAAAACGAAAACAGATATGATAACGTGTTCCGTATCGAAGGCGAGCCGCAGTTCCGTGTCGCTGTCCTCCGAGCAAGCGGTAGTTAGAAGAAACGCCTAAGCCCCGTAAACCAAGAGCGAATTACTAACGGAAAATATCGCCGCGGGTTTGTGCCATGATCCATCGGAGAATTCGAACCGGCATTCTATTCGGCGGACGTTCTTGCGAGCACGAGGTGTCTATCCAATCCGCGCACGGTGTGTTGTCGGCCATCGATCGAGATAAGTATGAACCTGTCCCAATCGGCGTGACTAAGGACGGTGAGTGGGTGCTGATGCGTGATGATCAGGTACGACCCGGCAAGCTCCTGTCGCGGGATTGCGGGCCTAAGCTAAACTTACTCCCCGACCCCACGTGCGCGGGACTGCTGCGGCTAGAGCAAACGTCGGTCGTGCACCGCAGAAACGAAGATGCCGTTGCTCTGGATCTCATCTTTCCCCTCATCCACGGTCCTATGGGTGAGGACGGTACGGTGCAGGGATTGTTCGAGCTCGCCGGGATCCCTTATGTGGGCTCTGGCGTCTTGGCATCGGCAGCGGGGATGGACAAGGTCATCATGAGGGGATTGTTTGGACGAGCCGGGCTTCCGCTCACCCCTTGCAGAACGTTTCTTCGCAGCCGCTGGGACCATGAACATGCATCTATACTTAATGAATGCGAGGCGGCTTTTGCCTATCCTTGGTTTATAAAACCCGCAAACATGGGCTCCAGTGTCGGAGTCTCCAAGGTGCATGAGCGCGCCGAATTTCAAAGCGCCATGGACGAGGCGGCAAAATACGATCGCAAACTGATCGTAGAGGGCGCAGTGGAAGATGCGCGTGAGATAGAAGCGGCCGTTCTGGGTAATGACCAACCCAAGGTCTCTGTCCTTGGCGAAATCATCCCCTGCAACGAATTTTATGACTACCGAGCCAAATACGTGGACAACACCTCAGGGCTTATCATACCGGCGGAACTCCCCGACTCAGTGGTCAAACGAATCCAATCCTTGTCTCTGACCGCTTATTGGGCCTTGGATTGCGCGGGGCTTGCGCGGGTTGACTTCTTGCTGCGGCGTTCGGACCATGCCATGTTTGTCTCAGAGATAAACACCCTGCCGGGATTCACGCCGATTAGCATGTACCCCAAGCTCTGGGAGGCCTCCGGGATCTCATTCACGGAGTTGATAAGCCAGCTCATCGAGCTGGCGTTCGAACGCCATGCCGAGCGGCGGCGCAATCAGACAACGTACTCCGCTGCCTAGGAGCCTGTCGGACTTAGGTTGAACACCAAAGCCATAACGTGCGTGTTGAGCGCCAAAATCGAGGTTCGGATGGTCATCAAGGCGATCGACTCCGTGAGTTGATGATGGACAGACTCTTCTCGGCCCGCTTTTTAGCCCGCCAGCACCGCCAGCCGGCGGATGTTCCACGCCATCGTCACCAACGACCACTCTCCCCGTACGGCTT
>JBOIEG010000090.1:0-2714 GCA_050740915.1 Gammaproteobacteria bacterium
TTGTCCATATATCCACAGCCAGAGCCTGTAGGACTTGCGTCAGAATCGTTGTTTTCCTCAGACGCCCTTAACTCCATGGGGTCTATCAAGTAGAAAACTACCCACAAATTTTGCTGAGGAGCCAATAATTGTAACACTTTAGCTGTATGAACTAACCTATGAGGCCCAGAGGCTCGGATCTGCATGCAAGATAGCATCGCCGTCATCTTTGATTTTGACGATACCCTAGCGCGGGACAGCACCTCCAGCTTTCTCCACAGTCTGGGGGTGGATGTGAAATGGTTCTGGGGAGATGAAGTACATGCATTGATCGAAACAGGCTGGGATCCGGTTCCGGCCTACCTTTACATGATGTTGAAACTGTCCAACGATTGTGGCGATGCAACCCCCATCACGCAAGAAAAATTGGCGCGTTGGGGTAAGCGCATTCAGCTTTACAATGGAGCGACACGCATCTTTGAGCGTCTGATCAAGCACGCGCAAACGGTCAATCCCAATGCATCCGTGGAGTTCTATTTGATCAGCAGCGGGATCCGCGAGATCCTGGCCGCCACCCGTGTTGCCAAACACTTCACTGACATTTGGGCTTGCGATTTTGATTACGACGATGCAGGTCAGATCCGCTTTCCTCGCAACATCGTTAGCTTTACCGACAAGACGCGCTACATCTTTCACATCGCCAAAGGTATCGTGGGTGAAGAGGCGCGTCGCAAACCCTTTGAGGTCAACCGTAAGGTAGCCCCTGACAAGCTGCGCGTACCCTTAAACCAAATGATCTTCGTGGGCGACGGCTACACGGACATTCCCTGCTTTTCTCTGATTCGGAAAAACGACGGGATCGCCATCGGCGTGTACGATGGCGAGGACCGGGCGCGTTGGGGCCGAGCCTGGGGATTTATCGAGGATGGGCGTGTTTCGAACTTGGTGCCCGCCGACTACGGGAAGAATTCCGCCCTGACGAACTCGTTGTTGATGGCGGTAGAGAGCATCGCGCGCCGCATCGCTTTGCGGCGCAAGACCTATCAGGGATGAGCGCGGATCCCTTGCAGGGCTGCCCTACGATCGCACTTATGTAAAAAAGGCTGACGGCGTCGAGTTGGTGGTCTCCAACTGCCTTACTTGCCATGCGGGGTTTTTCAACGATCAGTTGATCGTCGGGCTAAGCAACTTGCGAAGAAGTATGAGGTTAGCCTGCAAGCTATGACGCACAGAATCATAAATCTTCTGAAACTCGGCTGACGGCTTCTTCCTTCTAGCCACGCAATTTCACACGGCCGTAACCCACACCGGCTAGTTTTTATCAGTGTCACCTTGGCTTGCCTTAAAATAAGTGTCGGGTCTTAATCTAACCCTTTTTCAGCACAGAAAACCCCTTAGAGGGCGGGTTATTTCAGGCAAGTTGAAGCCTCCGGCCCTTGGGCTCTGGAATCTGATCCCCAAACTCTTTGGCCGTGTCAATCCACAGGCCAATAGCCTCTTGCGCGCTCGCCAATGCAGCCTCGTAAGTGTCTCCGTGGGACATACACCCAGGCAGTTCAGGAACCTCGGCAACAAAAGCGTCGTCTTCGGCACTCCAATAGATGATCACTTCGTACTTATACATCGGTAGTTTCTCCTAGTCTGTAACGCAAGATGACGGCACGGACTTGGCAAACCTGATACGGCTTGGCCTTGCTCCCCTGCCTTTGTAGGTTGATCCGCTCCTCAACGTCGGTCCGCCGGAAGATGTGGTGACTGCCTCTTGTGCGTTCCGCAAAGCCTAAGTGCAGCAAAAGCGCGCGCAGATCTTGGAAATCAATGTTGGCGTCCGAGCGGCCGTCAAGAATACGCTGAAGTAACTTACTATGTCTTCCCATCCAAATATCTTAGCGCTAGCTTGCCGGGTATCCTATTCTCGCGGATCGTGTTAGCTTTAGGGCCTTCTTTTCAAGAGTGACCGGGCTATGGCGGGAACATAATCATGAATAAAAAAGCCTCGCTCAGTTCGCACCAGCGCAATACCCTCGTTCGGCTTGCTCAGGGCACGACCCTGATGGTCGACTCCGAGAACAGCATATGGGTAGGCGAGCAGCGGATCTTTGCAAACACCTTTCTCGCTCTGCGCACTCAGAGACTGATTGAGCGAGGGGCGGGAGCGATTGTGGGTCGGAAAGTGTTTACGCTTTCCGAAAAAGGCCGTGAGTTACTAAATGGGATTTTCGCCTTTCGAGCCCCTCCGCTGAGATCGGTTCGGTCGGACAGAGCGCCTAACGAGGATCAGGGCATTGTGTCCACGGAGCAGGGTTCAGGAACCAAGCTCGGATCCACATTCGAAGGGCCAGAGCTCGCAGCGCGCTCACGACGGTCCGATGCCGATCTCACCTGGTTTGCCTGGGTGTTCCTTGCCGCTTTGATTGGCCTGGTCGTGGTGTTTTTGACCATCTAGTGTAGTGTCCCTTAAATAACTTTACAGTTAAGCCGCCTTCTTTTTCCCTCGGGGCAGGGTGGATCCGGGCTTGTTCTGCTCCATCTTGACCCGCGCCCGTTCGATCTTCTTGATGATGTCCTCGACGGTGGCCGTACAGATAAGGGATTGGGATTTTGGTTCCAGGCTTGCCTAAATTCCTCGATCGCCTCTTTTAAATCCGGCACGCTCACGAAGCTGCCGCGCCGGGGCGATCGACCTCCCCGATGCCCTGCTCGCGGACCCGCGTGCGCCACAGTTGCACGGTGGG
>JBOIEG010000091.1:0-3020 GCA_050740915.1 Gammaproteobacteria bacterium
AGCGAAGGAAGGTCGCGTTCCGCCGGAGCGCAGGAACCGCAGTGTATATTGAAATACATGAGGATTCCGAGCACCGCCGGAACGCGAGATCCCGAGCGCAGTAGGTTTTTTCACAAACTCTGAGTAATCCATCAGTATCTCGTGAACTGAGCAATTGAACGGACAACCGGAATTGTAACTTTAGTTCGATGTGAGAGCGACCGGCGAAACCCATGGCTTTCGAAACAAAGGCGGGAAAAACTGGACTTGTTTAGGTGCGCGGGGGCGACGACGCCAGTGCGAACAAGCCGGACCAGGACGGATTTTAGAGGGAAGCGACAGTTCAAACGGTACTGCACGTCGGCGATGTAACGGTCAGCGTCTCTTGTAAAAACAGAACATGACGGTGGGCCATCTGAAGGTGTAAGGCACAGACGAAGCACATCCCGCCTGGCGCAGACCGAAGGAGGCCCAACGGGGGGATATCATGCCGCATGGTTGATGGACCGGTTTCCAGCAGCACCTATGGCCGTTTGGCGTCGGCCGTGGTTACCCACGAATTCTACGGAGCCTTTTTTATACACCACTCGGTTTAATAAGGATTTTGGTAAGCATAGTTCGGCTTCAAACCTCGCACGGTAAAATTGTGCCTGATCGTGCACGCGACCGCCGGGTGTCTGGAGTGCGAGCGTGAGTATGTCCGGCGCGGGTCGCCATTTGTAAGCGGTACCCTCTGCCTCGGAGTGTTTTCCCGTCGAGAACCAAGATGGCGTCGCTGAGCCCGCTGGTCGAGAATAAGACGAGTTGTTTATCCACCGGGATGTCAGGATCCAGCGCGATGCTTACGCCGTCTGGCGGGGACACGATGCTTGGCCGACGCGCGCTGGGGTCCGCGAGCCGCACGAGGTTGGTCTCGGTCCCCGGGATAAACCATTCCTGGCGTCGCGGCTCCACGGAGGGTTCAAAGGAAATCGCGCGCGCGATGAGATTCGATGGCTTTTGGGGTTCCGTGCCTGGGGATCCGGCGTGCAGCGCGCTGTTGCCCGCTGGAGAGATCGATGATGGAAAGTCTTCTGTGGCCTAATCCCACACCGGGTTCGCGGTGCAGGCCGCCCTCATCGGGACCCCGGTGGTGCTGCGCCTCGTTCATGCGCGAAAGCAATGGCTCGGGCACGTCACGCCGGGAGCGGGTATCAAAAATGCCTACGATACCGCACATAAATGACTCTATCGTGTTACAAAGGTGTTAACTGAGTGCGTCCTTTCCAGGAGCTGTATTATCCTTGTCAGGTTCTCCTTCCAAGTGTAGTCTCTCAAAACGCTTTGGCGGCCCAGCTCACCGATGCCTTGTTCGGGACCGTTAAGCAAGCGCAAGGCACACGCGATGGCCTGCTCGGGCCCTTGCACGATGAGTCCCCGTAATTCCGGATCGGGCCGGATCCCCCCATGGCTTGCGGGGTCGCGAGCATGGGTTTGGCCATGGCCATCACCTTGTTCTGCACTCCACGGGCGATGCGCAAGGGGGCGACGGCGGCCGTTGCATGCGCGAGATAGGGGCGAATATCGAGGACACCGTGGTGTTCAGTGTGCGAGGTCACGGCCCCGGCGTGCCCGAGGACCAAATGAGGAAGATCTTTGGGTTATTCTATCGCTCAACCAATGAGCTCACCCGCGAGACCGTGGGCACCGGTATCGGTTTGGCCTTAGTACACCAACTCGCGCTAAGCATGGATGGGCGGGGTGGATGTGCTCAATAGAGAGCCTGGGGCAGAGTTTAGGGTATCCTTTCCTGCCAGCGGTAAACGCCATCCCACGGGGGCCGACGCTCGCCTATCGCCAGTCACAACGGAGCAGAACGATGTCAAATAAGCTTTTTCTAGCATTCATCCTGTCCGCTGCCGCCTTGCCAGCCCAAGGACAGGAGCATTTTAAGGCGACACCCATTTTAAGAACGTCCGAAACCATTAGCGGCCAACCGATTAAATATCTAAGAACGAATGTGGCCGAAGTCACATCGGTATTTGTGGAAATTCAGCCCGGTGGCGAGAGCGGTCGGCACAAACATCCCGCGCCTCCCCAAATATACGTATTGGAGGGCACGGTGACGATAGAATTCGATGACGGCCAGCGGAAGTCTTTCTCGTCCGGCCAAGCTTTTGTTGAGGTGGTGAATACCTGGCACAACGCCAAGAATCTTGGTAAGCAGCCGGTTAAGATGCTGGTGGTTTTCTTTGGGGAAAAAGGCAAAGAGAATCTTATCAGGCCCTAAGCCTTTAGAGCGCGGAGCACCGGCGGAACGCGAGCGAATCGATTCGCGATTCGGGGTCAGGTCTCCCATCGCACAATCGAAATGGCCTTGCTATCGTTGGATAAAAGTGCGAGGAACGTGGAGAGCTGATGGCAAGACCCATACGCATTGAGTTCAGTCGGGTTGTCAAAAACTACGAGCTTTCCGGAGCCGAATGAGCTGTGCAATAGGAGACCTGGCCTCTACCCTTTCTCTCACGGAGTTTACGAATCATGAGCAAACAAAAGTATGTTTACTGGAAAGATGACGAGACCTGGTTAGGATACCTTGACGAATTTCCAGATTATTGGACGCAAGGAGAAGCTGAAGACGACCTCCGAGAACATCTGGCTGATCTCTACAAGGAGTTGACCAGCGGTACCATACCGAACGTGCGTAGAGTGACAGAGCTTGATATCGCGTGAAGCGGATAGATTTGATCAAGAAGACCGAAAGCATGGGTTGTATGCTTATCCGTCATGGAAGCAAGCACGACTGGTATCAGAATTCTCGGACTCATGTTTCACAGCCCGTGCCGAGGCATCGTGAAATCAAGGAGCCACTTGCAAAAAACAAAATGCTCAGCGATGCCTAATGGACTCGTAATACCCAAAGGGGCCAATACCTAAAGGGTAGAGTAGAGAGCAGGCTCTCGCCTGCCCTCCCTCATCAAACCGTGCATGCGGTTCTCCCGCACACGGCTTTCCGATGTTCGTCATGCCGAGGCATGCGCCGAGCGCCAGCCCGCCACCGC
>JBOIEG010000092.1:0-5833 GCA_050740915.1 Gammaproteobacteria bacterium
CCCCATGTCTCCAGCGGCGTGCGTTCAGCCGGCTGCAACTTGATCGCCACGCGGGTGTTCGGCATGAGCGAGACCCTAGCAATCACTGGAAAGTCTGTAAAGTTATTTAAGGGACACTACACTAGCAGATCGTCATGAGGTCTTTGGAGTCGAACGCGAAGTTGAGGAAGAGGGAGGTCGCGGAAGAAGCGGGCGGGAGGTTCTGGGCCTCATCGAAGATCCACGGATCGCTCGTACACGCCGAGCGCAGACGGCCAATGGTCGAGCCGCCGATCGATGTCGGGCCTATACCCGACCGCTCAGCTATTGGGATCTGCATTTTCTTTTGGAGTTATGTGTAGGATAAGCTAAAATTAGCCCGGTGGGCTTAACTACTTTTAAATACACAGGAAATCAAAATGAACATATTTGTAGGGAATTTATCGCGCGACGTCTCCGATGAAGATTTGCGCAAGGCGTTTGAAGCGTTCGGGGAAGTCGCTTCTGCCACTGTGATTAAGGACAAGTTCAGTGGAGAACCCCGAGGATTCGGGTTTGTCGAGATGCCTGCCAAAGCAGCCGCTCAGTCTGCGATCACCGAAATGAATGGCAAAGAATTGAAAGGCCGAGCGGTTAATGTCAATGAAGCGCGTCCCCGTTCAGATGACCGTGGCGGTGGGAGAAAACCCGGTGGCGGTGGCGGTGGCGGTGGCGGCAGGCGGCGTTCTTGGTAGCCGTCAAAAATGAGGGCCTCTCCGCATGACTTAGGGAAGCTCAGGGAGAGGTTGGGCTGGGCTCGCAAGCGAAGCGGGGTAGCGTGGCTATGTGAGCCGGTCCGCCAAAATCTGATATTGGCTTTTCGAAAGAAAATGGGGCACGATGGCCATTTTCAGATCTTCCCCATCAGTGGTTGACTCCTGTGAGTCCGTCTGTCGCGTGCCGAAATGTGCTCTAAGGGCGGGAATCCTTAGGGCGGCGCAAACCTACCCGGCTATCTTTCGATGACCATCGTTTAGCCCGAGCGCGTTCGACCGCCGCCGCGATCTCCTGGCGCATCGTATCCCGACTCACGTTGCGGTGCTTGGAGCTTACCGCTTGCCGTTGGGATTCCTCATGTTGTCGGCGCAGCCTATGCCTTCGAGATCGATACCGATCGAGAGCTTGTTGCAACCAATCGGTTGGGCGAAGGGTGGGGCTCTGCGCGCGCATCGCGATGCAGTCAACCGGACAGGGCGCAACACACAGCTCACAACCGGTACACAGCTCGGCGAGCACCGTGTGCATTTGCTTAGAGGCACCCAAGATCGCATCGAAGGGACAAGCGGCAATGCATTTGGTGCAGCCGATGCAGGCCGCCTCATCGATCACCGCCACCTGCGGGGAGCGCCTCGCGAGATCGGCAAAGTCAAGTTCCGTGTTTGCTGCCCTCGGCACTGTAGATTTTCAGCGCATCGGGGAATCGAAGCGTTTTCGTGCGAACGACCGGCCCCGGGTTGGTAAGGGATCCGACCGCCCCCAAACTCGAAGCGACTTGTGCTTTGTCCAGTGCCTCATCGTACCCGCATGCCAGGCTCCGCGCCCTCGTCCGGATGGAGAAGAAATATCTTCTCTCCCTCCCCTGCGGCTAATACCATCCCTTCCGAGACGCCAAAGCGCATCGTGCGCGGGGTTAAATTGGCGACCACGACCACTAAGCGCCCCTGCAAATCCTCGGGCCGATACGCCGAACGTATTCCCGCAAACACGGTGCGCACCTCGCCGCTGAGATCCAAAGTCAACCGCAACAGCTTATCGGCTCCTTCTACCACGGAAGCGTGTTGTACTCTGGCCACCCGCAGATCGAGCTTGGCGAAATCATCAATGCTTATCTGGGCTCCGACCGGCTCGTGGGGGTTTGCTTTTACCTCGGAAACCAAATCGGGTTTGCTATCGTCCAGCATCGCCTCTAGCGCCTGCTTCTTCACACGCGTCATCAGCGGTTTGAATGGTCCGATCGTGTGTCCGAGCACGGGTTGGATTAGCACTTCCCACGACAGCGGGGGAACGTTCAAAAACGATTCTACCTTTGCCGCCATCTTCGGCAGCACCGGCTTAAGATAAACGATCAAGAGCCGGAAACACTCTAGGCCCATGGTGCAAACGGCTTGAAGCTCGCTTGCACGCGCCGGCTCCTTGGCCATCAGCCACGGTTTTTTCTCGTCGATATACTGGTTGGCGCGGTCCGCCAAGGCCATGATCTCGCGCATCGCCTTGGAAAGCTCCCTCGCCTCGTAAGCCCCCGCAATGGCATCAGCAGCGCCTTGGAACTCGGTCAGCAGTGCGGGGTCTGCAACAGTCCCGCTCAGCCTGCCGTCAAAACGCTTGCCGATGAAGCCGGCGCAACGGCTGGCGATATTGACTACCTTACCGACCAGATCGGCGTTTACCCGCTGCTGGAAATCCCCCGGATTGAGGTCGATGTCTTCCATGCCGGCCCCCAGCTTGGCGGCAAAGTAATAACGCAAGTATTCCGGATCCAAATGATTGAGATAAGCGCGCGCAGTGATAAAGGTGCCACGCGTCTTGGACATTTTTTTCCCATCTACGGTGAGAAAGCCGTGCGCAAACAGCGCGCTCGGGGTGCGGAACCCAGCGCCAGCCAACATGGCGGGCCAAAACAGGGCGTGAAAATAGATGATGTCCTTGCCGATAAAATGATACAGCTCGGCATCGCTATCAGGGGCGACAAAGGCATCAAAATCGATACCTGCCCGCTGGCACAGGTTCTGGAAACTGGCGAAATAGCCGATGGGAGCGTCTAACCACACGTAGAAATACTTTCCGGGTGCGGCGGGGATCTCGAAACCAAAGTAGGGGGCATCACGGGAGATGTCCCATTCCTTCAAACCGGTTATAAACCATTCATCCAGCTTGTTCACTACCTCGGGCTGCAAGTGCCCCGCTCGGGTCCAGTCCTTGAGCATGCCCTCAAAATGCTGCAGCCGGAAGAAATAATGCTCGGACTCACGCAATACCGGTCTTGCCCCACTGACCACAGACACGGGATCGGCGAGCTCGGTTGGCGAATAGGTGGCCCCGCACACCTCGCAACTGTCACCGTACTGGTCTTCGGCGCCGCATCGGGGGCAGCGCCCACGGATAAAGCGATCGGGAAGAAACATCTCCCGCTCTGGGTCATAGAGTTGTTCGATCACCCGCTTGTCGATATGGCCGCCCTCCCGCAGCCGCTGGTAAATGGTCGTGCAAAGCAGCCGGTTCTCGGGCGAATGGGTGCTGTAGTAGTTATCGAATCCGATGGCGAAGTCAGCGAAATCCGCCCTGTGTTCCTTGTCCATGCGCGCGATAAGTTGCTCGGCGCTGAGGCCGTCTTGTTGCGCGCGCAGCATGATGGGGGTACCGTGGGCGTCGTCGGCGCATACGTAATAGCAGGTGTGGCCGCGCATCTTTTGAAACCGCACCCAGATATCGGTCTGGATATATTCGACCAGATGCCCGAGATGGATCGGGCCGTTGGCGTAAGGCAAGGCACTGGTGACCAAGAGTTTTCTTTGTTCCATGGATACTGCGACGGCTAGACGCTAAGCATTTGAAGTGAAGACATTATCTCATTATCTGCGGCGCGATGTCATCGAATCGCGTGGGCGAAAAGCGGTTCAGTTTTTGCGCTAGAATGGGCCTTGGCCCCAGACCATCGAAAGCCTATGTCCAGTGTAAGTAAGGAACAGATCGAGTGCGCGATCGCGACCTACGTCGATCCCTATTTGGGGACCAACCTGGTAGCGGCGAAAGCGGTAAAAAGCATCACCCTGACAGATCAAACCGCTTCTGTCGCGATTGAGCTTGGGTATCCTGCGGCAGGCCATCGGGAGGCGCTGGCTGATGCGGTTCGAAAAGCGGTGCGGGACACTACCGGTGCCTATGTGGACGTGCACGTCGATAGCAAAATCGTCGCCCATACGGTGCAGCGAGGAACAACGCCCTTACCGCAGGTTAAGAATATCATCGCTATCGCCTCCGGCAAGGGCGGCGTGGGAAAGTCTACAACCGCCGTAAACCTTGCGCTGGCCTTGCAAGCCGAAGGGGCGAACGCGGCGGTCCTGGATGCCGATATTTACGGACCCAGTCAGCCGCGCATGTTGGGTTGCCATGGGAAACCGGAAACCCGGGACGGAAAGACCATGGAACCCAAGCGCAGCTATGGGGTACAAAGCATTTCCATCGGCCACCTGATCGACGAGGAGCAACCCATGGTCTGGCGCGGTCCCATGGTCACCTCGGCCTTGCAGCAATTATTGACCGACACTAACTGGCATGACGTTGACTACCTGGTGGTCGACCTGCCTCCGGGTACTGGCGATATTCAGCTTACCTTGTGCCAGCGGATCCCCGTCAGCGGGGCGGTGATCGTCACCACCCCCCAGGATATCGCTCTAATGGATGCGCGTAAGGCATTAAAGATGTTCCAGAAGGTGGAAGTCGCCGTGCTCGGGATCGTAGAGAACATGAGCACCTATATCTGTCCCCGGTGCGGACACGAAGCGGCCATCTTCGGCCATGGCGGCGGCGCCGGCATGGCTAAGCAATACGCTGTGGATTTGCTTGGAGCACTGCCTCTGGACATCCGCATACGAGAGGGTGTGGACAACGGCAAGCCTACCGTGGCGATGGAGCCCGAATCAGAGCTCGCGCGAATCTACCGCGAGATCGCCAGAAAAGTTGCCGCAAAGCTCTCGCTGCGGGCGAAGGATTATTCGGCACGAATGCCAAAGATCGTGATCGAGAATACGTAAATCGTCTAGGGGGCGATTGGGAACAAACAAGGCTGAGCGGACCCACGAAAATGCCAGTGAAATCAGACAAATGGATCCGCCGCATGGTCGATGCGATGGGGATGATAGAGCCGTTTGAGCCGACCCAAATCCGCAGCAACGGAGACAAGCGTCTGATCTCCTATGGCACCTCCAGTTACGGCTACGACATACGCTGTGCCGATGAGTTCAAGGTGTTCACTAACATTAACTCCACCATCGTCGACCCAAAAGCCTTCGATGCCCGCAGTTTTGTGGACATCAAGTCCGATGTGTGCATCATCCCACCCAACTCTTTCGCCCTGGCCCGCACCGTGGAGTATTTTCGTATCCCACGCAATGTGTTAACCATCTGCCTGGGTAAGTCGACCTACGCGCGCTGCGGGATTATCGTCAATGTGACTCCACTCGAACCGGAATGGGAAGGCCATGTGACCCTGGAGTTCTCTAACACCACGCCCTTGCCGGCCAAGATCTACGCCGACGAAGGCGTGGCCCAGGTGGTGTTTATAGAGACCGATGAGATCTGCGAGACCTCGTATAAGGATCGGGGCGGTAAATACCAGGGTCAGACGGGAGTAACGGTCCCGAAAGCGTGATCGATGGGCGATACCGAGTCACGGCCGTAGGAAGCTGATTCAACGTCATCATCTCGAACTCTATGAACGCCATCGCCTTCGACACCCTCAAATTTGCGAAACGCCTCAAGGAGGCCGGGTTCACCGAGCAGCAGGCCGAGGCCCTGGCCACCGCCGAAGCGGAGTTTGTACAGGAAAACCTCGCCACGAAACAGGACATCCTGGAGCTTAAACGCGACATCAAGGAAGTAGAGGCCGCGCTCAAACGCGACATCAAGGAGCTTGATGTCAAGATCGAGCAGTTTCGCGCCGAGCTCAAGCGCGACATAAAAGAGCTGGAGACCTCAGAG
Organism: Gammaproteobacteria bacterium; assembly: GCA_050740915.1. Classification (GTDB taxonomy): domain Bacteria; phylum Pseudomonadota; class Gammaproteobacteria; order JBOHHR01; family JBOHHR01; genus JBOHHR01. The sequence continues at coordinate 5,716 of JBOIEG010000092.1, forward strand.
TTTGTGAAAAAACCTACTGCGCTCGGGATCTCGCGTTCCGGCGGTGCTCGGAATCCTCATGTATTTCAATATACACTGCGGTTCCTGCGCTCCGGCGGAACGCGACCTTCCTTCGCTC
>JBOIEG010000093.1:0-8031 GCA_050740915.1 Gammaproteobacteria bacterium
TGAAAGACGTCATTATCCATGACACGCTCGGGATCTGCGCGGAACTGGAGGCGGAGATGGCGGCGGTCATCGACACCTACGAATGCGAATGGAGAAAGACCATCGAGGACCCCGAGAAGGTCAAGCGTTTCCGCCACTTTATCAATAGCGATCAAAAAGACAGCAACGTGATCTTCGTCCACGAGCGCGGCCAGATCCGACCGGCAACCGAAGCAGAAAAGCTCGCTCGCGCCGAAACCGCGTGACCCGATTAAGACCGTTACCGTGCAAGGAGCAATGCAAGCGGTGGCGATCGAGGTTGAAGAATCGACGGAGTGGTTGGATGTTTGCGCGCTCGACGATTTAGTCCCCTGGGTCGGCGGCTGCGCGCTGGTGCAAGGCCGCCAAGTCGCGCTATTCTACCTGAACGAAGACGGCCTCTATGCGATCGACAACTACGATCCCATCGGCAAGGCCAATGTCTTGCACCGTGGCATCGTCGGTGATATCAATGGCGAGCTCGTCGTCGCCTCACCGCTCTACAAGCAGCACTTCAGCCTGATCACGGGACAATGTCTCGAGAAAAAGGAGGCCCATGTCGAGACTTACCCGGTGCGAGTCGTCGCGGGCCGGGTGCAGGTTGGCGGACTGAGAGCTTGTGAATAAATCGTCGCGAGCGAAGGGAGATCGCGTTCCGCCGGCGCGCAGGACCCGGAGTGTATAGTGAAATACATGAGGATCCCGAGCACCGCCGGAACGCGAGACCCCAAGCGCAGCAGATTTATTCACAAGCTCTGAAAGGTTCAAGCTGGGCTTCGCCATGAACAAGCATAAGGACAACAAGCCGTGGATCTCGAGTTCTACACCGCCGATGTGTTCACCGATACCGTGTTTCATGGCGCGCAGATCGCCGTGTTTCCCGACGCCCAAGGGTTGGAGTTGGCGAAGATGCAACTGATCGCCCAAGAGCTAAATCTCCCGCAAACCGTGTTCGTGTTTCCCGCGCTAGAAGATGCCGGCAGGCGGCGGATCCGCATCTTTTCTCCGCTGGCCGAAGCCGAGTTCGGCGGGCACGGGATCATCGCCGCCGCGTTCGTGCTCGCCTCGATCGGCGCGATCACCCTGGCGCAGCCGCACACGCCCCTGGTGCTGGAACAGAAGAGCGGTGCCGTGGACGTGCACATCACCCGCGATCCGAGGGTACCACCGGAGCGGGCCAAGCCCGTCTTCGTGCAGTTTTCCTCGAAGACGCAGCATTCGATCGACCGGTTTGTACCGGCCGAAGACGAGCTAGCCGGGATCCTGTCCTTGGGCGTCTCCGACCTGCGGGCACCGCGGGCGCCCAAATATACTCCATTGTTGGTATCCTGCGGGTATCCCTATCTTATTGTGCCTATCAGCTCTTATGCAGCGGTACGTCGCGCTCGATTCAATTATACGGCGTGGAGCCAATCCGCGGCCCCCGCGACCTTTGCCCGTGAGATCCTGCTCTTTTCCCGACAGAGCGAAACGCCCGGGTCCGATTTCCATGCGCGGCTCGTCGGTCCCCACATCGGCTTTGACGACGATCCCCCGATCGCGTCGGCTGTACCGGCCTTCACGGGTTATCTTTGCTCCCACCCGCACATCAGGACCGGGACGTACAGCTTTACCATTGACCGGGGAGAAACCACGGCCCGCAAAAGCCTCTTGAGCGTGGAGATGAATAATCAACGGACCGCGGACCTTACCGTCCGGGTCGGCGGTCCCGCCGTCCTGGTCAGCAAGGGGCTGATGAGCATTCCGGCTTGAATCGCGGGGGAATGAGGGATCGTACCTAACAGTATGAAGAGCTTAGCGCGTATTACGCAGGAGACAATAGAATGAGCCATTTTCTAGAGCGTCTGAGATTCTTTAAAAGAGTGCAGGGGACGTTCTCCAACGGGCACGGGATCGTGACCAACGAAGACCGGCAGGGGGAGGACACCTATCGCAACCGCTGGCGCTTCGACAAGGTGGTGCGCTCGACCCACGGGGTCAACTGCACCGGGAGTTGTTCCTGGAACATCCACGTCAAGAACGGGCTGGTCGCCTTCGAGATGCAGGCCACCGATTACCCACGTACCCGCCCCGATCTGCCGGACCATGAGCCGCGCGGCTGCCAGCGCGGGGCGAGCTATTCCTGGTATTTATACAGCCCGCACCGAGTCAAGTATCCGCTCATCCGCGGCCGCCTCCTCGATCTCTATCGCGCCGAACGCGCACGTGGTCTCGACCCCGTCGAGGCGTGGGCCGCGATCCAGGAGGAACCCGAGAAGCGCCGCCAGTACACGGCAGTGCGGGGATTGGGGGGATTCGTGCGCAGCGACTGGGAGGAAATCACCGAAGTCATCGCCGCGGCCAACGTCTACACCATACAAAAATACGGGCCGGACCGGGTGATCGGCTTCTCGCCGATCCCGGCCATGTCCATGATTAGCTACGCGGCCGGGACCCGCTACCTCGGACTCATCGGCGGGGTGCCGCTGTCCTTCTATGACTGGTACGCCGATCTGCCGCCCTCCTCGCCCCAGACCTGGGGCGAGCAGACCGACGTCCCCGAGGCCGCGGACTGGTACAACGCGGGCTATATCATCGTGTGCGGGGCCAACCTCCCGATGACCCGCACCCCCGACGCCCATTTCTACGCCGAGGTGCGCTACAAGGGCACCAAGGTGGTGGCGGTGGCGCCGGACTACGCCGAGTACGTCAAGTTCGCCGATCTCTGGATGCCGGTGAAACAAGGCACGGATGCGGCCCTGTTTCTAGCTATGGGCCATGTGGTGCTCAAGGAATTCTTCTTGGAGCGCAAGGAAGCCTATTTCCTCGAGTATGCCCGCGCCTACACCGATCTCCCCATGTTGGTGCGTCTGCGGCGCCATGGTGAGGGCTACACCTTTGACCGGCTGCTGCGCGCATCGGACTTCGACGATAGTCTCGGCGAGGCCAACAACCCCGAGTGGAAGTCTGTGATCTGCGATGAGGAGACCCGCGCCTACACCGTGCCGAACGGCTCCATCGGTTTCCGCTGGGGCGAGGAGGGCCGCTGGAACCTTAAGCTCAAGAACGGTGACACCGGGCCGGGCACTCGCCCGCAACTGAGCTTCAGCAGTGGCGCAGACGAAGTGGTCTCGGTCGCCTTTCCGCACTTCGAGTCCGCCGGCGGACGTATCGTCAATCGTAAGGTGCCGGTCCGCAGGCTCCAGCTCAACGCTGGAGAGGTGCTCGTCGCCACGGTGTTCGATCTCCAGCTCGCCCAGTACGGCGTAGACCAGGGCCTCGGCGGCGCACACGTGGCCGCGAGCTATGACGACGCCGAGATGCCGTACACCCCGGCCTGGGCCGAAGGGATCACGGGCGTCAAGCGCGTCGACATCATCCGCACCGCGCGGGAATTCGCCGACAACGCCGCCAAGACGCTCGGCAAATCCATGGTGATCCTGGGGGCGGGGATCAACCACTGGTATCACAGCGACATGACCTACCGTTCCATCATGAACCTCTTGCACCTCTGCGGCTGCGTGGGCCAGAGCGGTGGCGGCTGGGCCCATTACGTCGGGCAGGAAAAGCTCCGACCCCAGGCGGGCTGGGCGCCCATCGCCTTTGCGCTCGACTGGCACCGGCCGGCACGCCAGATGAACGGCACCAGCTTCTGGTACTTTCATACCGATCAGTGGCGCTATGAAAAACTTGCCGCCGACGGCCTCCTCGCCGGGACGGCCAAGGGAAGATACCGCGGCCACACGCTTGCCGACTACAACGTCGTTTCCCAGCGGCTCGGCTGGCTGCCTTCGGCACCTCACTTCAACCGCAACCCGCTCACGATCTGCGCCGAGGCTGAGTCGGCGGGCGCGCAGAACGAGCAGAAGATCGTCGATCATCTCGTTGCCCGGCTCAAGAGCGGCGAGATCCGCTTCGCCGCCGAGGACATCGATGCCGCAGAGAATTTCCCCCGCAACCTCTTCGTCTGGCGCGCCAACCTCATCGGCTCTAGCGCCAAGGGCCATGAATATTTCCTAAAGCACCTCCTCGGAGCCCAGAACGGGGTGATGCAGGAGGTAGCCGAGGAAGCCAAGGGCAAAGAGATCAAATGGCGGAGCGAGGTGCCCATCGGCAAGCTGGATCTCCTGGTCGATATCAACTTCCGGCTCAACTCCACCGGGGCCTACTCGGACATCGTCCTGCCGACCGCCACCTGGTACGAGAAGAACGACCTGAACACCACCGACATGCACCCCTTTATCCACCCTCTGACGGAGGCGGTGAATCCCGGGTGGGAGAGTCGCAGCGACTGGCGAATCTTTAAGGGCATCGCCGAGAATTTCTCTGTGCTCGCGGAGAAGCACCTCGGGCGGCGCAAGGACCTCGTCTCCATCCCACTCATGCACGACTCGCCCGCCGAGCTGGGACAGGCACTCGGGGTGCGCGACTGGAAGCGCGGCGAGTGCGAGCCCGTCCCCGGCAAGACGCTGCCGATCTTCAAGGTCGTCGAGCGCGACTTCGGTGCGACCTACAAGAAATTCTGCGCGCTGGGGCCGCTCATGGTCTCTCAAGGCAACGCGGTGAAGGGTCTCGCTTGGAACACCGAAGAAGAGTATGAGCGCCTCAAGGTCCAGAACGGCGTCATCGCCGAGCCCGGGATCAGCGAGAGCATGCCATCCCTCCAGGACGACATCCACGTGTGCGATGCGATCCTGATGCTCGCGCCCGAGACCAACGGCGAGGTGGCGTACAAGGGTTGGCAGGCCCTGGGCAAGAAGACAGGAACCGATCATACCCACCTGTCGAGCGCACGCCGGGAAGACAAGCTGTGCTTCAAGGATCTGGTGGTACAGCCGCGCAAGATCATCACCGCCCCGACCTGGAGCGGGGTCGAATCCGAGAAGGTCAGCTACAACGCGGGTTACACCAACATCCACGAGCGCATCCCCTTCCGTACCCTGACCGGCCGGGCGCACTTCTACCAGGACCACGAGTGGATGCTGGATTTCGGCGAGGGCTTCTGCACCTTCCGTCCGGCGGCGGATCTGCGGGCCACCGAGGGCGTCGCCGAGAGGATTAACGGCAAACCCCACCTGGTGCTCAACTGGATCACGCCCCACAGCAAGTGGGGGATCCACTCGACCTTCAACGACAACCTGCGTATGCTGACCTTGTTCCGGGGCGGCCCAGTGGTATGGGTCTCGGAGACGGACGCGAGATCCATCGGACTTAAGGACAACGACTGGGTCGAGGCCTTGAACGTCAACGGCGCCACGGTGGCACGCGTGGTGCTGAGCCAGCGCATCCCGCAAGGCATGGCGATGATGTACCACGCCCAGGAGAAGATCATGAACGTGCCGGGCTCCAACACCACCGGCAAGCGCGGCGGGATCCTGAACAGCGTCACGCGGGTGGTGGTCAAGCCCACCCACATGATCGGAGGCTACGCGCAGTTGAGCTATGGTTTCAACTATTACGGCACCGTGGGATCGCAGCGCGACGAATACGTGGTGCTGCATAAGATCGAGGACGCCGCCATCGACTGGCTGGAGCGGCCGCTGACCCCGGCGCGCGAGGCGCAGTTGAACCCACCGGGGATGGGCGAGATGGATGTGCCCCAACCCCTTCCGCTCGCGGCACGCGAGCAGCAGCCGAACCCGCCGGAGATCGGAGGTTTCCGACCGCCGCACCCCCTCCCTCACCCTCCCCCTGGCAGGGGGAGGGAAGGGGTAGGGGTTGAACCCCTCGCACCGGAATTCGGTAATTAATGGAGATCGCTAGCTATGAAAGTCCGCGCCAATTTCGCCATGGTCATGAACCTGGACAAGTGCATCGGATGCCACACCTGTTCGGTGACCTGCAAGAACGTCTGGACCAACCGCAAGGGCATGGAGTACGCCTGGTTCAACAACGTCGAATCCAAACCCGGGATCGGTTACCCGAAGAACTGGGAGGACCAGGCCAAGTGGAACGGTGGGTGGGTGGCGAAGGACGGCCAGCTCGAGCTCAAGGCCGGCGGCAGAGTCAAGCGACTCATGAACTTGTTCATGAATCCCGATCTGCCGGAGATCGACGACTACTACGAGCCCTTCACCTACGACTACGCCCATCTCCAGACGAGCCCGCTCGCCGAGGCCGCGCCCACTGCCCGGCCGCGCTCGCTGATCGACGGCCGCCCGATGGAGAAGATCGAGTGGGGGCCGAACTGGGAGGATGATCTGGCGGGCGAGTTCGAGAATCGGGCCCAGGACCGAAACTTCGAGGGCATCGAGAAGGACATCTACGCCGAGTTCGAACAGTCCTTCCTGATGTACTTGCCGAGGATCTGCAACCACTGCCTCAACCCCTCCTGTGTGGCCGCTTGCCCCTCGGGCTCCATGTACAAGCGCGAGGAGGACGGCATCGTGCTGGTCGATCAGAACAAGTGCAGAAGCTGGCGCATGTGCGTCTCGGCCTGCCCCTACAAGAAGGTGTTCTACAACTGGGAGTCCGGCAAGGCCGAGAAGTGCACCGCCTGTTACCCGCGCTGGGAGTCGGGGTTGCCGACGGTGTGCTCGGAGTCCTGCGTGGGTCGCATCCGCTTCAACGGCATCATCCTCTACGACGCCGATCGCATCAGTGAGGCGGCCGCGGTCGAGAACGAGCAAGACCTGTACGAGGCGCAGATGGCCATCTTTCTCGATCCCAATGACCCCGCGGTGGCGGCGCAGGCTAGCCTGGACGGGATCCCAGATTCCTGGATCGAGGCGGCACAGAAATCACCCATCTACAAGCTGGTCATCGAATGGCAGGTCGCCTTCCCGATCCATCCCGAGTTCCGCACCCTGCCCATGGTCTGGTACATCCCGCCGCTCTCCCCGGTGCAGGCGGGCATCGACCAGGGCGCGATCCCCACCGATCCCGAGCACGTGATCCCCAAGGTCGAGATGTTGCGGATGCCGATCAAATACCTCGCGAACCTGCTCACCGCCGGTGCCGAGGCCCCGATCGTGCGCGGATTGAAGCGAATGATCGCCATGCGCCAGTACTACCGATCGGTAGAGGTAGAAGGCAAACCGGACCTCAGAGTCCTCGAAGAAGTGGGTCTAACGGAGGCGCAGGTGAAGGAGATGTACCGCTACATGGCGCTCTCGAAGTACGAAGACCGTTATGTGATCCCGACCAGCCACGACGAGCTGCGCCACGAAGACTCCCATGCCTTTCAGGGGCAGATGGGCTACACCTTCGGCAACGACAGTTGCAGCGTCGCGGGGCACGACGGCTTCTCGCTGTTTCCGGAGAAGCGCAAGCAGAGCGTCGAGGTCAAGGTCATGCAATTCATCCCCAGGGCCAAGCCGGCCGCCCCGCGAACAAGCCTGACGGAAGGGACCGGAATCGAGTGATGCGGATCTATAAGCTACTCTCCGTACTTCTGGAGTATCCGAGCGCCGAGCTGCGGGAACACCTGGCGGAGATCGAGCAGTTGATCGACACCCTGGAACACGTTACGGAAGAAGACCAACAGGGACTCGGGAAATTTATCGCCTGGGCGCAGAGCTTGCCGTTCACCGAGCTTCAGGAGCACTACGTCAAGACCTTCGACCTCACACCCGACAACGCGCTGTATCTGACCCATCACCTCTTCGAAGAGCAAGACCGCGCCCGCGGACCGGCGCTGGTGCGATTGAGCGAGTATTTCCAGGCTCAGGGTTACGCCATCGAAAAGGGTGAGCTCCCCGACTACCTGCCGCTCCTGCTCGAATACGTCTCGACCTTGCCGGATGCACAAAACGCGCGGCAGTTCTTGCAGCAAGCGGTCGAAGTGGCGGCGCTCCTCGCTCAGAATCTGGAGAATAGGGAAAGTCCTTATGGACTGTTGCTACGCATTGTCGAGCGCCAAGGACAGCGTGCAGAATCCTATGAAGCAACCGCGCCTCGGGAAGAAAAAGCTCAGAGTTTGTGAAAAAACCTACTGCGCTCGGGATCTCGCGTTCCGGCGGTGCTCGGAATCCTCATGTATTTCAATATACACTGCGGTTCCTGCGCTCCGGCGGAACGCGACCTTCCTTCGCT
>JBOIEG010000094.1:0-4399 GCA_050740915.1 Gammaproteobacteria bacterium
ACCAAGCTATCGCGTTTCTCGGCGCTAACGCTCAGCGCGCACACCCCGCACGCGACACCCAAACCGGACGCCTGCAACTGGGCTTAGAACCCGTTTTCGGTGGGCCTTAAGTACCTAACCTATGAAGATTAGATAGAACTTCCAGCGGCTAACGGGAACAATGTACTCGGTTTCATCACTCAAAGCCTCCTTATCCCCATGCTTCGATTTATGCCGGATTTTTATTTTCCCGTTGCCGTCTATCACGTCAAACCCTAGCAAGCATGACGATACCCTTTCCGAAAGTCTCTTAAGGGAGACCTTGGGAAAGGCCCCGCCGGAAGCGGGGCCCTGTCAATGCGCGCGCCCTAGGGGCGATAGGTCAAAACCCCGCGGGCGCATCTACGAAGGCCTTCTGACCAATACCCCCTGCAAGGCACATTTGGCTGCCTCACGTTTAGCCTCAAGCGGTCTTGCCGGTTCGGATTAACGGGGTGCTCGAACCTCACGAACATCGGGCGCGGGGTCACCGCACAAAGGGGCGCCGCGCTTTGGGACCCGGCGGCGGGCAGCCGGTGGCGTACAACGATGAAGGCCGGAGGGCCTTCCCGCAGCCACCCCGGGCTCCGGAAAGGCCGCTTTCGGTGATCAGGCGGCCGACGTGAACGGGCCATACCGGCCACGGCGAATGGCGAGAGTACCGTGCGGTATGAGGATGCATACGGGGAGACACGCCGCCACGCCGGGAGCGACAGGCGTCTCGTAGGGGCTAACAAAGAGTTGCCGCCGTTTCACGGACGGCGGCGGGGGTGAAGCACACGAGGAGCGAGCTCCTCGTGTGATCCGGGCCTCGGCATTCTGTCGAATGCCGGCGCACCTACGACATGGCCCGAAGGTGCTAAAGGGCGCTGATCCAAAGACCAGCAAGGGTACCTGATACGGACAGGCGAGCCGGTGAAACTCGCTTGGGACAGCCTCGAGCACGAGGCTCTCCAAAGTGGGCTTACCGCAAGTAGAGCCGATCCGGCTGGGGATCACTCCCCAGCCGAACCGTATATCCCATCACGCCACGGCATGCTCTCGTCCTTGGGGTGCTTGCGTCTCTTCCCGGGCTTTCGGGCGAACGACGTATTCGCCCTCCACCTTGGCCCAGTCGATCCGCAAGAGCCGGGTCTTGAGGCTCACGCCCACTTGGCCCTTCTTGTCGCCGCTCTCGTAGGTAAAGGTCTCGGCGTATAAGTCCGAGAGCTTGAATCCAACCAACACACGCTTCTCGGTTTGGATGTCCGGCATCAACTGCCGCACGATCCGTTGGGCCTCGCGGCCGGAGACCTTGCAATCGAAGCGGGTGTACTCCACTTGCCCGGCCGCGCCGTGCAGCGCCGACACCTCGACGGCCAAAAAAGGCTCGCCGCGCTTGGGGGTGATCTCGCGCACTCGGTGCAGATAGCCAATACCGAGAATGTGCAGATCGAAGTAGTTACGATCGGAGGTCGTGTCTGTCATGGTATCTCTCCTCATGGGGGTGTATAAAAAACCCGGGGAGAAGACACACCTTCGCCCGGAGGGGAAGCGGCTCTCCCCGGTAAGGGTCGAAGTACAGATCCGTAAGTCTGCGATGAATGCCTGCGTCAGCCCGAAGGCCGGCCACCGGAGGTTGCAGGCGCGCGGTGGCAAAGGGGCTGCCCTTGCGAGCAGCTAAGGGCGCGACTGAAATCGCAGTCGCCACGTGAAAGCAGTTCTGGCTTATACGCCTCCACCGTGTGCTTGTCAACGTCATCGCGGCGCGTGCTTTCGGTTGGTCTTCTCTTGGCGATAGGCCCAGCAGAAAAGGCCGCTGAAACGAGTAGCGGTAAGTGCGGCAGGACGAAACCTGCACCCATAGACACCAAGAATTTGCGTGATCGCAAGCGATCGGTATAAACTCCTTTCTACTCGTGAATTAAATAGCTACCGAAACGGTAGCCCCTTCCCCGGTTTCTAACCGGGTAAATCGCTCCGCTTTAAGCGTTGTAGCGTCTTGCATCGGGATGATGCATGCTCTTAACGAATACGGCAGGGAAGCTTACCCAGAGGGGCGCTACCCTCTGCTTGTTAGCGTAGGTAAGTAAGCACTTCTTCCGTCCGGTAATGCCCCATCAGCTGGCTGGTTCGCTCCAGCGCTATCGACCACGTTATCCCGGAGCGCGTGAGTTCATCCACGCGCTGCTGCGCGAAGGTGTGCCGCAGACCATGGATCCCGTGGCTGTAACCCAATGCATGTTGACTCGCATATGTCCACTGCTGGGACAAGCGGTTTCCCGCGGGTAGGGCGTAGTATTGCTTTATGCTATGTTCCAGGCCGCGGTGGATAAAGTCGCGCGGTGTTGCAAGCCGAAGGGATTCCAGGGACCGCGCGGTCTCGGGGCGGACAGAGGATAAGTACTCATGGCCCCCTTTGCCGATGAAGGTGAATCGGGGCCAGTCCTCTCGACCTAAGAAGCGATCGGGGTGCAACTGATCGAGCCTGGCATTACGGAGTGGCCTCTCTTCGGCCGGGCGTAGGGACGCTAGGTCTTCGACCCGGCAGCCGCTTTCCACCATGACCACCGTGGCCAGTCGCGCGGCGGGGGAGAGCAGACAGTGAACGAGCCTGATCTGGTCTGCGGTATAAGCTCGGCTTATTGTGTTTTGGGCTTCGTGGCTCCGACTTGGAACGGTGAGGGTCCCGATGTTCGGTAAGGTCTCCAGCGCCTTGGCGTAGCCTTGCACCGTTGCGGCCCGTAACCCCTCGTTAACGCGTGCGTCGATATAGGCTTGCGCCTGCTCGCGGGTGATCGCCGTTAGCCGCAAGGTGCCAAAGTGTTGCTGAATATGCTCTGCCGCACGGCTTAGATCTCCGATATATCGGTGCACGGTGCGATCCGAACGTAAGCGTGCACCGGAGGCTTTTGAGCAACCCCGATGAGCACGCGCCAGGAGCCAGGTGCGCGCCTGATCGTGCATCGGGCACGAGGCATTCCCGCGTTGCCGTCCGCGCCCGCCACGCTTACTCAACGGCCAGCCCCTTGAGGTAGCGGTGCACGGTGGAGGCGTGCACCTTGGTACGCTTGCGGACCCTGAGCCATACGGCAATATCGCGTTCACTCGCCCCCTGTTTCCAAAGTGCAGCAATGTCTTGATGATACCGATCGAGCTTCCGGCGCCCAGGGGCTTGCCGACGTTGGCGCGCGACGGCGCGCACCCAGCGCACATGCTCGAGCTCCTGGCTCGCTTGGGATCCCGACAGGCCCTCGACACTTTCAGTCGATCGTCGCTCACGTGCGATACGGCGGGTCGGGTGATCGGTTGGTTCTACAGTGCGCAACGCGCGCGGGCGGGTAGTCCTCGGCAAAGTGTTGGAGGTCATCGAGCTGATCTATCCCCGTACCCGCAGGTGTTCATGCTAACGCGCGCTTGTCGCCGGAAACTGCTGCACCTCCCTGCTGCACGAGTCTGCTGCAATACCCTGCTGCAGGTGCCCTGTTGCACCAATTACCGCGTTTGCGAGGCGTGGCGCCGCTTTTGGGCCAGCGGGAACGCCGTGCCCTGACGGGCACGGATAGCCCGTCAGGGCGGCGGTTACGTGCTGGCGCACGCGGTGTCACGGGTCGATGCCTGCAGCAATGCCCCACAGGGAAATGACTGCGCCACGGATGACCGATGCGCCAACCCGCGAGGCGAACTGCGCCAGGTACCGCCCCGCCGGACGAGGATCTTCCGGGCTTCGGCGACCGGGTCCTCCGACAGCTCGTTGCAATCGGTCCATGGCGCCCAGCACCCGCGCATCAGTGGGCGGGCTGGCGCTTGGCTAGGGACTGTGGCTCAGCGGGTGCGCTGTTCTCGGCCTGACCCTTGGCGCGAAAGGTGACCGCCTCGACGCGGGATAGATCGAGGTCGATGCTATCGGCCTGGATCTCAATGCGGCTCACCTCCGCCCCGTCTCTCTCTTCCCAGGTATCCTGCACCAGTGTTCCCTCCACCCGAACACGGGCGCCTTTGCGTAGGTGCGTTGCGATCGCCTCGGCCTTCGGGCCCCAGAGATTGACCGGTAGCCAGAATCCCCCTTTGTCGGTGAAACCACCCTCACCGTTGGGAACCGGGCGATCGAAGTAGATGCGAAGCTCCGCGACGGGCCGTGACTTGCCTTCGAGCGCCACGTGCTTCAGCTCCGGATCGGCACCGAGGTTGCCGCGCCCTATAAACTGATTCGACATCACTGCCTCCTGTTCATGGATTGCAGCAGACGCGAAAGTCTGCAACAGGTGCGTTTAACACTAGGAGCCTGTCGGACTTAGGTTGAACACCAAAGCCATAACGTACGTGTTGAGCGCCAAAATCGAGGTTCGGGTGGTCATCAAGGCAATCGACTCCGTGAGTTGATGATGGACAGACTCTTCTC
>JBOIEG010000095.1:0-3209 GCA_050740915.1 Gammaproteobacteria bacterium
GCATGTGCGGGTGTACCCGCCCGTATCTTTGCGGCTACCATCAGCTGTCCTTCCTGCACTCCTAAAGCGGCAACTGACGATATCAAGAACCTCAGCGGAATTCATGCAGGCTTACCGGAAGGACACGTTATTCTACCCTGTCCACCTTATCCAACAGGCGCAGTTCGGCCAGGAGGCCATCTTCGATCCAGTAGAAATATGCCCGATACAGAGGTGTGTCCAAGCGAGTGCGTGGGCCGCCTTCCTTTCCAATATGCCATCTTATGCCTGCTCATCGTGACGGCTAAACGGCGGAGCTAACCGGCGCGGCGCTTTTTGCCACGTCCGGTTGAGCGAGTTGTTAGCCGTGATGGCTTCTCCACAAGGCGACCTGCGACGAATTTGTGCAGCACGCTGGCGATCAGCGTCTGATAAGGAATGCCTTCCTCCAGGGCGCGCGCCCGGATATCCATTAAATCGGGCGAGGAGAGCCGTATGTTCACACGGCGATCCTTAATGAAGGTGGCGCGCGCTGAATCTCGATACTTTTTGAGTAGTGCTTTTGACGGAGAAATGGATCTGAACTCGCCCCTATCATAGGCGGTGAGGATATTCTCCTCGATAGTGTCACCGTTCTTCATTTGAGCCACCTTCCTTTAGGTAGTCCCGAGTGGCTTTTCGGCTCGGGATGATCGTCTTCAAAAAATAATAGTCTGCCTCTTCAACGAATGGAACCAGATATGCGTACTGGTCGAGGACCACGATGAATACCCACTGGTTTGGATATTTTCCCGGATTGGGATGACCCAACACGTCAACCAAACCATCGGCCTCGATGCCCAGGACAATCTCTTCGAAGGAGATGTCGCGCTCAGCCTTAAGCTGCTCGTTTTTGGCGTAGCTCCAGCGAAAAGGCTTCACTAGAAGCAGTCTAGATTATTGTGTGCCTTTTGTCACCAGATGCCCGAATTGAGCGTCTAACCTGTCGACGCTCGCTCTTGGCGGTGATCCAACCTTACCAGGAAGACCTGGCGGTGGCCGCAGAGTGCATTTTCACCTGACATTGGATCGCCGATCTCTGCCGTCAGCAGGGCATTGTCTTCGTCCTGGGGCATGCGCTCTACATGTGAGCCATCCATGGGGACAAGGCCAAGCTTGTCCTGAGCCTGACGAAGGGAACGAAAAGATTGATTCCCAGAAGATTGCCTTACTGTTGATAAGCGGACTGATCCCCCAAGCCTATGCTTACCTCGCCGGGGCCGGACTTATATACCCTTTGTCCACCGGCGCCGGATTAGATGGGGTCCTCTGCCCGTGGACAAAGCGTGCATAAGTCATAAGTCCCGCGGGGTAAACCCTGGGACCTGGAATAAAACAAAGAGAAAGAGATACGAAAGTGGAAAGTGAGTAACCCAACACAGGGGTTGACAACGGAGCCCACATAGAAGGGTCCTTCAACGAGGCACAATTTATGAGCAAGCTTTAACGTTAAGGAGGGGGCGAGGCGTCCGTCAGTCTAACTGGCGCCACGACCATACTGCCGTATGATCGAGCACACTTGAATCTGGAACTCAGCGTAGAACACCTTGCGACCTAGTTCTTGTGCCTCCCGATGTTCTGGGTGCTCCCGCCAAGCGCGTAAGGTTTCCTCGGACTCGAACTCAATGACTGACACCCGTTCTCCGTCCTCTGCATTGAATGTCTTGAAGCTTATGAAGCCGGGCATGCCTTCGGCGAGCGTTCGCATGCGGGCTGCCATCTCGTAGTAAGCGGCCGCATGCTCGAAATTAAGACGAGAACGAAAAATCGTCATTATCATGAGGCTACTTCTAATTTGGGTAGCGATTCAACTACCTGTTTTAGGTTTTGCAAAACCTGTCCCCAAGCGAAGTTGTTGAATCCGAAGAACTCGCTCCTTTCATCATAGTCGGCGTGGCGGAAATCCAAAACCACCATCGTTGTCGCACCCTCCGCAGGGGAGGCCCAACATGGCGCCTTTCGCTCTGAAATCTCGAAAAGGAAGTGCGTGCCTGTCCAGGCGGAAGCGGGGCTGCTCTTGGGATGCGTGCTGATACACTCCCATTCAACCCGCTTGTCCGGGATCAGTTCGACCACCCTCAATTTCACCACGCCGTGCTCTGCGCCAGGGTTGTGCTCCAGGACCAGACCGCGATCCGTTTGGGTCGCTGTTTGCTTATCCCACCAGGTGCCGATGGCATTCGCAGTAGAAATTGCCTTATAGACTTTTGCGGCCTGAGCATTTATCCAGACTTGGTGATAGATCGTTGCCATGATGAATCTCCTTTAGAGCAGCCAACGGCAGGCTTCACCCACGCGCGGAGCGAAGCGGAGCGCGTGGGGTGGAAGCAATGTTGGGCGGCGGCACACGGCTTGTATGGCACTGCCATGAGAACCACTCCCGTGCTTCGATATTCCAATTCTAGAAGTCCTCTAATTGCTTTGGTAACGCCGCTGGGACCATCATGAAATTCGTACCTCTGGTTACGGCTTTACAAGCGACAACTCGCATAATCGACTATTTGGACTTCTTCGGCTTGGAACGCGGGGCGGGGGAACGATCGTCCGATTTTTTGAAATCATAGCGCACAATTGGGCGCGGTGGTACGTGTCGAGCGACAATCTTGAATCTGGCCCGCAGGAAGGTTGAAACATAGCCAGTGCTCGACGTGCTCGGTGTCAACGTCGCATCTAGTGGATAGGCTTCGAGAGCGGGCCCTCCGGCGCGCTGGGCAATCTCTAAAGCCGCAGCGATGAGCGCGGAGGTAACCCCTCGTTTGCGATAGCCCTTGCGGATATAGAAGCAAGACAGTGACCAAACCGGCACATCGTCAACGCGGTTGAGGCGCCAAGTACGATCCAGCCAGGGTAAGGCCGCGCGGGGAGTCAGCTGGCACCAGCCGACGGCCAACTCGCCGTCGAAGGCGAGCAAGCCGGGCGGCGGACCCCGCTTGACCAATTCACAAAGCGCCGCCTTATTGGCCTCGCGGGGTCGCTTTCGATAGTCATTGCCGATTCGCCAATACATACACCAGCAGAGGTTGACCGCTCCTTGGTTGCCGAAGAGGTCTTCGAGGGCCGGCCACAGCTCAGAGTTTGTGAAAAAACCTACTGCGCTCGGGATCTCGCGTTCCGGCGGTGCTCGGAATCCTCATGTATTTCAATATACACTGCGGTTCCTGCGCTCCGGCGGAACGCGACCTTCCTTCGCT
>JBOIEG010000096.1:0-2457 GCA_050740915.1 Gammaproteobacteria bacterium
GCGGCGCTTGATTTTTGCCAGCCCGTAATGGTCCTCATCAAGAATTTTGCGCGCCTCTGCAATATCGATGGTGCTATCGGTCAGGATCGACCACGGTAATTCGGTGAGCCACTCGAGGTAAGTGCGCACCATCGAATACTCAGCCGCGGCTTCGGGCATGCGCTCCAATCGCCGCAACTCCTTGCGCGCGTGCTCGTCAGTTTCCGCCGGCATCTTCGCCTCCGTGATCGCTTTAGATAGCTCTGCCACCTCAACCGCGTTCTGATCTGTTTCACCCAGCTCCTTCTGTATCGCCTTCAGTTGCTCGCGCAGCAGATACTCGCGCTGCCGCTCGTCCATGCTTTCCTTCGTGCGTTGTCCGATGTCGCGCGACAAACGCAAGACCTCGAGCCGGTGGGCGAGAAACACCAATACTTTATCGAGCCGCGCCTGCACGTCGAACGTCTCGAGAATGTCCTGCTTCTCCGCGGGCTTCAAATCCATGAAGTGCGCGCTGAGGTCAGCGAGCGCGGAGGCGGACTGCACGCCTTGCAGCGCACTGCCAAGCTCCTCCGGCGGTTGCGGCAGCAGTTGTAACGCTTCGACTACGCGCTCTTTAAGCTGCAGCATTCGCGCTTCGACCTCGCGGCTTGTCTGCGCCGGCTCCTCGATGCGTTCAATACGGCCGACCAGAAACGGGTAGCCTTCGATGAATTGGGTGATACGAAAACGCTGCTCGCCCTGGCAGATCACATGATGCGTTCCGTCGCGGCCAGTAATGTAGCGCACGACGTTGGCCACCGTTCCCACCCAGTGCAAATCGTCTGGGGTGGGAGATTCCGCTTCCGCGTTGCGTTGCAAGACGACTCCAATAGGGCGCTCTCCCCGCGTTGCCTCTTGCGCCGCAGCGACCGACTGTTTGCGGCCAACCGTCAGCGGAAGAATGATCCCGGGGAACAGCACCAGGTTGCGTACCGGCACAATCGGTATGGCGTGCTCCGGCAGGCGCGGGAAATCACGCATCTCGGCGCTCGCCTGCGCATCGCTTGCTTCAGGGTTTTGGTCGCGTAGCAATTCGGCATTCAAGTTTTCAGCGTTCATGGTTTCGATCGCGCCTTAGCTAGTGTCAGAACAAGACAACCATCGATGAGATCTCGCCGTTTCAGCTCTACTGTTTCGTTTGGCAGCGCGACTCGGCGCTCGAAGCGCCCGTGCGGTATTTCCAGCCGGTGTATCAGCGCCGCGCGCATTCCCGATGGGAGCAATCTTTCACCGGAAATCACAAGGCTGTCCGCTTCGAACAGGATTTCAATCTGTTGCGCGCTGACCCCGGGCAAAGCAACACACACAAAAATTTCGCGCTCGGTCTCAAACATGTCTACCGGCGGCTCCCACGCGGGGCAGTGTTCGCGTGAGCCGATGAAAAAAAATTGCCGCTGCAACCGCTCCGCTCGTGCCAGCAGCTCGCACGCTTCTGCCCACATCAAAGCCGTGGGATCACGCATTTTTAATCCTCGTCTACAAGCTGGTCTGCACCAGTTCGTTCGTATTAAACATTCTTTCTTTCAACCCTTTCACCGCAGGTAACGTGGATGTCACGCTTTGGAGGTGGCGCGTGCCGACTCACCGCCACCAGTCCAAAAGATGAGGCCACATTCCGCTTTTTCAAGAGGTCCGGCACGGACGCTTCTTGATCTCATAGCTCCGAGGATGATCGGGCTGAAGACGTTAACAGCCAGTTCCTTTCCCACCATACTACCCTCCTTATACGGCTGGTGCTTCACGTTTCATTGATTCGCCCTCCATGCAGTCTCCTTGCTCACCACCTATCGTCCACACAGGGTTTCGGTTCCTCGCCCCGTTCCTGCGCCAGGGTCGGGTAGTCGGTTACCCTTTGGCACCGCCGCCGTAGTGTAGGTGGGCGGATCGTCGGCATTCAAAGGGGTGCGCCCGCGAAACCTGATCACGCCCGCCGGCTGCATGACTACCGCGGTGTGCCGGCCTACAGCGAAGGTGAGTGCCCATAGGCGGATGTGCTCCCTTTCTAGCCCGGTCTCTTGTGCGATAAAGTTCGGGGCACTGTCATGGATCTCCCATGGAGGCAACGCCTGGTCACCCTCACCTTGTCCCTGAAGCAGCGGTATGACGCCGGTGCACACCCTTTCCCACTCGGACAGCGCCGGCGCTGGTACTTGGAAATCGACAACTTCGTCGCGCGTAGGCTTTGGGGGGGTAACGTCGTTGCTTATCTGCTGCTCACCAGCGAAAGCGCGGACGATCAGTGACGGGGCTGAGGCCGAGGGCACATCCCCGGTAGCGAACCGCTCCGAGCCGTAGCGAATGATGTACTGACCTAGTGTAGTGTCCCTTAAATAACTTTACAGTTAAGCCGCCTTCTTTTTTCCCTCGGGGCAGGGTGGATCCGGGCTTGATCTGCTCCATCTTGACCCGCGCCCGCTCGATCTTCTTGATGATGTC
>JBOIEG010000097.1:0-2501 GCA_050740915.1 Gammaproteobacteria bacterium
AGCGAAGGAAGGTCGCGTTCCGCCGGAGCGCAGGAACCGCAGTGTATATTGAAATACATGAGGATTCCGAGCACCGCCGGAACGCGAGATCCCGAGCGCAGTAGGTTTTTTCACAAACTCTGAGCTCTCGGCAGACACCACCGCCGCGATCCCGCCCGGGGTGGTGGTGGTCGAGGAGACGGGGGTCGGCACGTTTGCCGAACGTGTACGGGTCGGTGCTCATGTGCTGGCCGCCGACGAGCCGCTCTCAGTCGGAGGCACCGACACCGGGCCTGGGCCGTACGACTACTTGCTCGCGGGGCTGGGTGCCTGCACGGCCATGACGCTACGCATGTACGCCGACCGTAAGCAATTGCCTCTCGACCGAATCTCGGTGCGTTTGGGGCACGGCAAGATTTACGCGGTCGACTGTGAAGGGTGCGAAACCCGAGAGGGCATGATCGATCGAATTGAGCGGAACATCGAGGTCAAGGGAGTTCTGTCCGAGGAGCAGCGTTCCAAGCTGCTTGAGATCGCAGGGAAGTGTCCTGTGCATCGAACTCTCACCTCGGAGATCGACATTCAGACTCGTCTGACCGAGTAGACGACCAGGGGGGGAGCCATCATCCGTGGTGAGAAGACTGACCGATGTCCGTGAGGCTTAGATTGTCGATCCGGAGCTGGGGGCCCCGAAACGGATCGCTGGTAGTTCGTGGCCGGGATCGGACGACTGATGGAGTTGGATATAACCAAACAACGGATGCGTCTTACGCCATCCGAGGAGAGATAACACATGAAAAGTCCCTGTGATCATCTAACGAATCTGACCGCGAGCAATTTTCCGCCTCCTAACACGCCCAATGCCTGTGAGGACTGCTTGAGGGAAGGGACTCAATGGATTGCGTTACGCGAATGCCAGACTTGTGGCCACGTCGGGTGTTGTGATTCGTCGCCACGCCGGCATGCGACGCAGCATTTCCATGAGACCGCTCATCCCGTGATGCACTCGGTGATGGCAAGGGATTCATGGACCTGGTGTTACGTCCACCAGGTGTACGGAAAACTCCGTCCACCTTCACCAGAAGCCGCAACAGAATCCTGACGTACCAGAAAGATCGTCACATAGAAAGGAGAGCAATATGAGCACCATTTCCTCTCTCGGCACCAGGGTCAGTGAGCCGCCGCTAGTCCCACGCTCCACCGCGGAGGCTGTCAACGAGATGTACAACGCTTTCGTAGCGCCGCATGCGTTTCTGTCGTCTGGTGCATCGCTGGCCTTCGCGGCGGTACTGGTGGGGATCATCACCGGCGTTTATTTCGGGTTCGCCGTCGTCAACGGCTCGAACAATCATCAGCTGGTAGAGTTCAACACGGCGTTGATGTTCGGCGTCGCCGCCTTGCTTGGTGTCACGGTCAGCCCTTGGTTTCTGCCGGCCGCCTACCTGGCGCACGGCCTCTGGGATCTGGCGCATCACAACCGCTCGCCCTTGGTGCTCGTTTCGATTCCGCAATGGTATATCCCCTGGTGCGTCGTCATCGACGCCATCGTAGGATTCGGGCTGATCGCAATCTGGACCCGGACCGGCATAATCCAGCCGCCGTAGGCCAGAGGACGCGCTGAGGAAGGGGACCACGAGTGAAACTTAGCGGATCGTGCCGTGAAGGATGGCCTGAACGCACGCAGCCGCTCAATCTTAGACTTCCTAAATAGGAGGCCTCATGACACAAAAATTCGACGCGATCCCGTGCGCGAGAGCGCAATGAGATCCTGGGCTTCATGAAGGTGATCGTGGACGCTGAAACCCAACGGATCCTGGGCGCGGCGCTGCTCGGCCTGTCGGGTGACGAGGTCGTGCATTCCATACTCGATGTGATGTACGCCGATGCCCCCTATACCGTGATCCAACGTGCGGTACACATACACCCCACGGTTACGGAGTTGATCCCAACCCTGCTAGGCAATCTACGACCGCTCGAGTAGCGCTTCCTATCGGTTCCGGCAGAAGCGCGTATTTTGCTCAGAAACAGTTTTATCGCAGCAACCAGTGTTAATTCTTGCTCTCTCCGCCTCGGTTTGGCAAAGGAGCAACAACGATTGGCTTAACCAAACTTCCCTGTGACGAAGCCTCCGTTCTCGCGGCGCCTGTTAGCGCGCCTTGCGTGCCGCCTGCCGCGCCATGGATCCTTGCTGCGACTATCCTCGCCTCCAGCATGGCCTTCATCGACGGCACTGTGGCCAACATCGCCCTGCCCGCGCTTCAGTGCGAGTTGACGCGAGCGTGTTCGACGCGCAATGGGTTATCGAGCCGTTCGCGCTCTTTTTGTCGGCGTTGCTGCTGGTGGGCGGGGCGGGCGTCGCCTGGCACTGTACCCGGCTTGGCAGAATCTACACTAAACAAGGCAGGCCGAACGATGAGCTACCCACAATATTGCAAGCGCAGAGCGTCCTGGAGGCGTTGGCTCGTTGTCGATTTTGAGCTCCGCCCGCAAGCGGGAGAGGGAATGGAAAGGACCTGATGATT
>JBOIEG010000098.1:0-9081 GCA_050740915.1 Gammaproteobacteria bacterium
GATAATCCGGCAACGCAGCGCCACCTGTTGCGGAGTTCCGTGTGCGGATCCCCATGTCTCCAGCGGCGTGCGTTCAGCCGGCTGCAACTTGATCGCCACGCGGGTATTCGGCATGAGCGAGACCATATCATTTACTGGAAAGTCTGTAAAGTTATTTAAGGGACACTACACTAGGCGTTTTCTATTCCAAGCTCTTTAATCTTACGGGTGAGGGTGTTTCTTCCCCAACCCAAGAGCTGCGCCGCTTGCTGCCGGCGGCCGCCCGTTTTCGCCAGCGCGGCCTTGATTAAAACGCGCTCCAGATCAGGCACGACCTTGTTCAAGAGATCGCTTTCTCCCACCGCCAGTCTGTCATCAACCCAATGCTTCAGATTATTCTCCCACTCATTTCCCAAGGCGGGTCTGGGCATTCGAAGCTCTGGGGGCAGGTCTTCAAGATGCACTTCCTGCGCTGACGCCATGACGGTGAGCCAGCGGCAAACGTTCTCCAGCTGCCGCACGTTGCCTGGCCAGTCGAATGCCCGAAGTCTCACCGTGGCCTCTGGCAGCAAGATCTTCGGCGCCACCTCCAGCTCCTTCGCGGCTCTTGCAAGAAAATGCTCAACGAGCAACCGGATGTCCTCTTTGCGCTCGCGCAACGGCGGAATGCGCAAACGGATCACGTTCAAGCGGTGAAATAAATCTTCCCGGAACTTTCCACGCGCCACTTGATCCTCAAGACCCTGGTGGGTAGCGGCGATTACCCGCACATCGGCTTTCAGCGGCGTGTGGCCCCCAACGCGATAGAACTCCCCGTCGGCTAGCACCCGCAGCAAGCGCGTTTGCAACTCCGCCGGCATGTCGCCTATTTCATCCAGAAACAAGGTTCCCCCATCGGCCTGCTCGAAGCGACCTATGCGCTGGCTAGTGGCCCCGGTAAATGCGCCCCGTTCATGGCCAAACAGCTCCGACTCCAACAACTCTTTTGGGATGGCCGCGGTGTTCAGTGCGATAAAAACCTTCTCCGAACGGGGGCTGTGGCGGTGCAGAGCGCGAGCGACCAATTCCTTCCCCGCACCCGATTCTCCCGTGATCAACACGGTCAAATTACAACGCGACAGCCGTCCTATGGCGCGAAACACCTCCTGCATGGATGGCGCTTCGCCGATGATCCCGGGCACACTCGCGGGGGCGGGTTTCAATTGAGAAACGTGCGGCTTATGCTTTACCGCACGGCGCACGATCGCCACCGCCTCGTCCACGTCGAAAGGCTTGGGCAAATACTCGAAGGCACCCCCCTGGAACGCCGCCACCGCCCGGTCGAGATCGGCGTGCGCGGTTATGATGATGACCGGCACTTCCGGGTGCAGCTTATTGACGTGATCAAGCAAAGACAGGCCATCGATCCCAGGCATTCGGATATCGGAGATGATAGCGTTAGGCTTCTCTTGGTCTAAGCGCTTAATGGCGGCGTCCGCCGCCTCAAAACTGGTGATGTGCATATCGGCTTGACTTAACGCCGTCTCCAGTACCCAGCGGATGGCGCGATCGTCATCCACCACCCACACCTCGTGTTTCTTCAATTCAAGTCCCTCATGAGAGGCAGCCAGGTAGTGAAAATGGTTTCTCCCGGTTTGGACGAAAACTCGATCAAACCGCCATGGAGGTGCACCAACGATTGGGCGATAGACAATCCTAATCCCGTGCCCGTAGAACGACCCGTGACCAGAGGATAGAAGACATGCTCTTGAAGATCGCTTGGGATCCCTGGTCCATCATCGATGACATCCAAGCGCAAGACCAGACGGTACCGTCTAGGGCCGAGGGTAAACTGGCGCTCCGAACGGGTGCGTAGCGTAATCCGCCCGTGGTTGCCGACCGCCTGAACCGCGTTTCTGACGATATTTAATTGGGCCTGGATAAGCTGATCGCGGTCCGCGACGGTCTCTGGGAGGCTGGGATCATAATCGCGAACGATCTGCACCGTTTCCGGCACTTCCGCCTGTACCAGGCGGCGCACATGTTCGATCACCTCGTGAACGTTCACTTTGATCTTCTGCGGCGTGTTTATCGGCCCCCACATGCGGTCGACCAATTTGCGCAAGCGATCGGCCTCCTCGATGATCACTCGGAGGTATTCCTGATACTTATCATCGACGAGCCGCTTCTGTAACAGCTGGGCCGCACCGCGGATCCCACCCAGGGGATTCTTGATCTCGTGCGCGAGCCCCTGGATCAGGGCGTTTGTCGCATGGTGCTGTGAGAGGATGTGTTCCTCCCGCACGATGCGGCTGTGGCGATCGACAACCGTTATCTCAACGAGGAGACAGGCGTTTTTTTGCGCATCTGCAATAGGGGTAACCGTGCAGTCGACTTTCAAAACGCATCCCGATACCTTGACCCTTAAGTCTCTTTCGGTAAACGGCTGGCCCGTCTCGAGAGCCCCCCGCATTCCACGTTTCAACGCCGTTCCTGGAAACAAGAACTCCGCCGGCTGACCACAGACCATGCGGGAACTAGACGATAACAAGCTTTCACCCGAAGCGTTGATGGTGCATAGCTTCAAATCGGCATCGAACATCAACACGGCTGTGTTGAGATTGTCGATGAGACGGCGCGCCTCTCTAGACTTGATCATCAAACCAGGCCATACGTTGCACGTTCGGCATGTTTTGGCAAAGGCCGCTCTGTGGCAGGGACTCTAAGTTCTCCCTCACCCCGACTACTCGAACCTACCCCACGCTTTGGCCGCACGTGGGAAAGGCGACCTACTGCGGCTGCGTCACCCCTGGATCTTTAAACGGGTAGTTTGGAGCCGGAAAATTCGGTGCAGGGAAGTTTGGGGCCGGGTTAAACTTAGCTGGGCCGCTATCCGGTCTTAGCAACGTTTGTCGGTGCAGGTGAATCGTGATCGAGGGCGACTCGGCAACCGCATTGCCGCCTGCCTCAAACACCACCGCTTGCACGGCATGTGAGCCGCGCTCGATATTGTTAAGCTGAAATTCGGTCGACTCACCAGGCTCGTCGATCAGGGCGCCATCGAGCAACACACCTAAGCGGTGACCGAGGTTGGTATGCAACTCGGGCAAAACAGCGACACTCACAGATAAATCGCCGTTGTTGCTACGAATGCCCTCGTCGTTGCCCGGGCTCGTAATGGCTACCGACTCATAGACCTTAGGTGTTGTTTGTGGTTGAGGTTCGCTCTTTGCTAATGCCGGTGCCGCAGGAGGATTGGGAGGAGGAGGGCTTAAATAGGTCGGCACATCGAGGTCTTTCATTTCCTCAGCGCCAGGATGCTGACGGTCGGAATAGTTCACCTCGCCTTTGTCATCGACCCATTTGTAAACTTCCGCCTGCCCGAAGCACGGAGATCCAATAACCAACACACCGAGCAAAACCCCTCGCGTCGATTTCACTGCCGAATTCCTAACCTCATACCGCGTTGACCTATGCGCGGGCCTCATCGCCTAACGGAGGCCTGCTCTTCCTGCTTTGCCTATAGGGCACTTCTAAAAATTCCATACCGTGGAATTTCCGCATCGCAAAGCAAAAAATGTGATTTTTGCTTTGCCCCATTT
The DNA here is from genome assembly GCA_050740915.1 of Gammaproteobacteria bacterium. GTDB lineage: Bacteria > Pseudomonadota > Gammaproteobacteria > JBOHHR01 > JBOHHR01 > JBOHHR01. The sequence goes on from JBOIEG010000098.1 coordinate 3,561, forward strand.
TTAAAACAGTTACCTGTTTGAAACAGGTGTGGCATATCCCTATGCCACCGGGCACTTCGAATAATCGAAGTGCCCTATAGGCTGTAGTACATGTCAAATTCCACCGGATGGGTCGCCATGCGTATGCGAGTGACCTCTTCCATTTTTAACCTTATATAGGCATCGATCACGTCGTCGGTGAATACGCCGCCGGCCTTGAGAAACTCCCGGTCTTGATCGAGAGCCTCCAGGGCCTGGTCCAGGGACGCGCACACCGTCGGCAACCCTTTTTCTTCCTCTGGCTCCAAGTCATAGAGATCCTTGTCCAGGGGACTGCCGGGATCGATCTTACTCAAGATCCCGTCCAGCCCCGCCATCACCATCCCGACAAACATGAAGTACGGGTTACCGGCCGAATCCGGGAAACGCACTTCGATGCGTCGCGCTTTTGGGCTCTGTACCCACGGTACACGAATCGATGCGGAGCGGTTGCGGGCCGAATACACCAAGATGGTGGGTGCTTCGAATCCGGGCACCAGGCGCTTGTAACTATTGGTGGTGGCGTTGGTGAGTCCATTCAGCGCCCGCGCATGTTTGAGAATACCGCCCATATAATGCATCGCAAGCTCGGACAAGCCCCCATAGCCATTGCCGGTAAATAGATTGTCGCCTTGCTTACCCAAGGATTGATGCACGTGCATCCCATTGCCGTTATCTCCGACCAGTGGTTTCGGCATGAAGGTCGCGGTTTTTCCGTAACCATGGGCGACGTTATGGACGCAGTATTTTAAGATCTGGAGTGCGTCCGCGCGTTTGACCAGCGTGTCAAATAGGGTTCCGATCTCGGCTTGCCCCGCCGTACCCACCTCATGGTGGTGCACCTCCGTCTTCACTCCCATTTTTTCCATCATCAAGCACATCGCAGAGCGGATATCCTGCTGAGAGTCCACCGGAGGCACGGGAAAGTAACCGCCCTTTACCGCCGGTCGGTGGCCAATATTTCCCTCTTCCAACACTTCAGAGGAGCTCCACGCGGCCTCACCCGATTCGATCTTGTAGAAGGCGCCGTCCATCTCGTCGCCCCAACGCACCTCATCGAAGATAAAGAACTCGGGCTCAGGTCCGAAATACGCGCTATCGGCGATCCCCGTGGACTTCAAATACGCCTCCGCACGCTTCGCCAAGGAGCGAGGGTCACGCTCGTAACCCTGCCCCGTCAAGGGTTCTAGCACATCACAGCGAATGATCAAGGTTGCCTCCTCGAAGAACGGGTCCATCACCGCGGTTTCCGGGTCCGGCATCAGAACCATGTCGGACTCGTTGATCCCCTTCCATCCCGCGATGGATGAGCCATCGAACATCTTCCCGTCTTCAAAGAACTCCTCATTGATCCGATGCGACGGTATCGAGACGTGCTGTTCCTTTCCCCTTGTATCGGTAAACCGCAGGTCAACGAACTTTACGTCTTGTTCTTCTATCATTTTCAAAATTTTGTCTGCTGACATACCTTCTCTCCGGACCGTCAAGTTTTGATTGGGTTAGAAATCCCATACTGGTGCAGTGGGCGCATATTACATGCCACACACATATTATGGATAATCAAGGGATTATGTCCATCAACCGAACGAATGTCGCCCGCCCCTAGTGCTCAGCATTCCCTTATGCACAATTATAGTGCAACTGCGGGGGTTTATGGGCCAAGGATTTCATCCGCAGCCAAAATATAAAGATCTTTCCGGAGGGTGCATGCTTCGCTCCGGGTTACCTGCTAAGTTTTAGGGGGTTGGCACCAGCGCTTCTTCTCGCCAAAGGTCGACCAGACGCTCACGCGCTCGGACCGTATGCACCGTCTCGCCATCGATTATCACCTCCGGAGGTCTAGGCCGCGCATTGTAGTTGGAGCTCAGACAAAAACCGTAGGCGCCAGCGGTCTTCACCGCGAGCAGATCACCCGATTGGATATTCAGCAAACGATCCTTACCGAGAAAATCTCCACTCTCGCACACTGGGCCCACCACATCGTAGCAGCTTGCGGTCCCTTCTTGGCGCTTAAGCACAGGAACGATCGCTTGCCAGGCGTCATATAATGCGGGGCGCAGTAATTCTGTCATCGCGGCATCGACGATCGCAAATGACTTTGCAACCGATCTCTTGATGAACTCCACACGCGTAAGCAGCATCCCAGCCGGCCCTAGAATGGAACGGCCGGGTTCTAGAACGATCTCGAAATCGTGTTCCGGGATAAGGCGCAAAATCGCCTCGACGTATTCGCGAGGCGAAGGAGGCTGTTCGTCCTGGTACTGAATACCTAGCCCACCCCCTAGGTCCAGGTGTCGGATCGGGATCCCCTCCTTTTTTAGCGCCCGAGCCATCCTAAGTAGGTGCCCGAAGGCTTCGAGCAGCGGTGAGAGACTTAGCAACTGCGATCCGATATGACAAGCCACTCCGACGATAGATAAGGCCGGCATGCGTGAGGCCGTATGATACAACTCCTGAGCGGCATCCATGGCTACACCGAATTTGTTCTCCTTCAACCCGGTCGCTATATAGGGGTGTGTATTCGCGTCTACGTCTGGATTTATCCGCAACGCCACGGGTGCTGTTTCCCCCAGCGAACGCGCTACGCGATCTAGCCGCTGGAGCTCTGGCTCGGATTCGACATTAAAGCAACGGATCCCTACCTCCAGCGCGCGCTGCATTTCGTCTTCTCGCTTTCCCACCCCAGAGAACACGGTCTTGGCTGGGTCCCCGCCCGCGTGCAGAACACGCTCTAACTCGCCAACCGAGACGATGTCGAATCCGGAACCCAATCTGGACAAGAGGTTAAGCACCCCAAGATTCGCATTCGCCTTCACCGCATAGCAGAGAAGGTGAGGATGCCCCATGAACGCCTCATCGTACACCCTCCAGTGAGACTCTATCGCTCTGCGGGAGTACACGTAGCAAGGCGTGCCATACGCTTGCGCGATGCGTGACAGGGGCACTTCCTCGCCATAAAGCTCCGAGCCACGGTAGTGAAACTCGCTCATCACTCCGCTTCAAGACAGAGGTACCGTCCCCATGCTCGTTTTGTCATCGGGTAAATAGAGCTTACCTCTTTGTCCACAAGCGGCGCAGCCCAAAGCGAGCGCAGCGATTAAACACACTAGGCGGCAAAAAGTCATGGCCATTTCTCTCACTGGACGAGAGAGGCAGAATAACACGCGGTGTTGCGGCGCGAATACCAGCAAGCCCGCCCGGGTCATACGCACACCTCGCCGCAAGGGCGTAACGGCGCAGGACCTTGAAGACGCGATCGAGCTGTCGGACTTAAACCGCTTGAAATCCGCCTGCGATTCGGCAGACAATCTAAGGAACGGTTGTCCAAAAAAGAGGTTCTATATGAGCGAGAAAATCGTTCACGTCACCGATGATAGCTTTGAAGCAGACGTGTTGAAGTCAGATAAACCGGTGTTGCTAGACTACTGGGCTGAGTGGTGTGGACCGTGCAAGATGATCGCACCCCTATTGGAGGATATCGCGGATGACTACGCAGATGCGCTAAAGGTCGCAAAACTCAATATCGACGAAAATCCCTTGACCCCACCGAAATATGGAATAAGGGGGATCCCAACGCTCATGATCTTTAGAGAAGGAAACGTGGAGGCAATCAAGGTCGGTGCGTTATCCAAGTTCCAGCTCAGCGCATTCATCGATAGCCATATCTAAAGGGCTAGACGAACGAACGATCGCATGTTACATTTGAGATTACCTTCTCAGATTCTCCCGAACCCAACCTAACTCACTCTCTTAGCGCGGCGAGCGAGCGCCGCGCTTAAACCGTACATTCCCAACTAGGCTAAATGAATCTTACTGAGCTAAAGCAAAAATCCGCCGCCGAACTGGTACGAATCGCGGACGATATGAGCGTAGAAGGCGTTGCCCGCTCCCGCAAGCAAGACGTCATTTTTAGCATCCTCAAGGCCCACGCGAAAAAAGGCGAAGATATCTCAGGGGATGGCGTGCTGGAAATCCTCCAAGACGGCTTCGGTTTTCTTCGTTCTGCCGATTGTTCCTATCTCGCGGGGCCCGACGATATCTACGTTTCGCCAAGCCAGATCCGACGCTTCAATCTGCGCACCGGCGATACCATTACCGGCAAAATACGCCCTCCCAAAGACGGCGAACGCTATTTTGCCCTGCTTAAAGTTGGGGAGATCAACTTTGAACCTCCGGAGAACGCCAAGAACAAGGTCTTATTTGAGAATCTCACACCGCTTTTCCCCCACCAGCGGCTAACGCTCGAGCGGGGAAATGGTAGCACGGAAGATCTCACCCCGAGGGTGATCGATCTCGTTGCCCCGATCGGCAAAGGCCAACGCGGCCTCATCGTTTCACCGCCTAAAGCAGGGAAGACCGTGATGCTGCAGAGCATTGCCCAGTCCTTGACCGGCAATCATCCGGAATGTTATCTGATCGTGCTGTTGATCGATGAGCGACCTGAAGAAGTGACCGAGATGCAACGCTCGGTCAAAGGCGAGGTAGTTTCCAGCACCTTCGATGAACCGGCGACCCGTCACGTACAAGTGGCTGAAATGGTGATTGATAAGGCCAAGCGCCTGGTGGAGCACAAGCAGGATGTCGTGATCCTGCTGGATTCCATCACCCGGCTCGCACGTGCTTACAATACCGTGGTGCCCTCATCGGGTAAGGTATTGACAGGCGGGGTTGACGCCAACGCTTTGCAGCGGCCAAAGCGGTTTTTTGGCGCGGCGCGCAACATTGAAGAGGGAGGCAGCCTAACGATTATCGCCACCGCTCTGGTTGACACAGGCTCTCGTATGGACGATGTGATCTATGAGGAATTCAAGGGCACCGGCAACAATGAAATTCACTTAGAACGCAAGATCGCAGAGAAGCGCGTTTATCCCTCGATCAATATTAACCGCTCGGGGACGCGCCGAGAAGAGTTACTCACCCAGCCCGAAGAGCTGCAAAAAATTTGGATCCTACGCAAGCTCTTACAGCCAATGGATGAGATCGCGGCGATGGAATTTATACTCGAACGCTTAAAGCATACAAAAAATAACACTGATTTTTTCGATGCTATGAAACGCTGAGACAACCGTTACTCGATCGTTAACCTTACGCCCCAAGGAGGGATTGTGGCGGGGTAAATTGTTTAGGCGTTACGCGTTAGCAACTCTACCCTCCAGTTGCATAAATTCTGTTGTGTAGTGGCAGAAAATGGCGTCGATTAAGGGTTTCAAGGAGTTTTAAGCTTTTCGCTGGATATCACCGTGGGTGACGTCTAGACATCCGACAAAAAGGCTGATTCTATGATCAGAAATGTATGGAAAGCGGCCTACGCTTTTCAGTATAATATGTTTGCCGAAACAGTAAGATCCGAGAAGGAGACCGCTTCTATGAAGTATCGCAGAGCCGACGTTCACTGCAAGACTCACAGCCTTCCTCAACTGCGTTTTGAGGACAGCCAACTGATCTCGTTCTCTGGGCTCATCCTCATTCAAGAGCTCTTCTCGCGTCTGGGGCTGAAGGAGCG
>JBOIEG010000099.1:0-6409 GCA_050740915.1 Gammaproteobacteria bacterium
GCTCGGGATCTCGCGTTCCGGCGGTGCTCGGAATCCTCATGTATTTCAATATACACTGCGGTTCCTGCGCTCCGGCGGAACGCGACCTTCCTTCGCTCGCGACGGTTTTTTCACAAACTCTCAGACAACGCGGTCGGCAGGCGAAACGGAAGGCATCCATCTCGCCCGCAAAATGCAACACTCACTTGATTGTTAGGAGATCGCCGAATGACTAAGCAGCAAGGCGGGGCACCGAGCGGCCCTAAATGTAGATTCTGTGGAGACGCGCTCACGCACACATTTGTCGATCTCGGCATGTCGCCGTTGTGCCAGACTCACATAACGGAAGAACAATTGAACCACATGGAGCCTTTTTACCCATTACATGCGTATGTCTGTAGCCATTGCTTCCTCGTTCAACTTGACGAGTACGTCTCGCCTGGAGAGATTTTTTCCGAATACGCTTATTTTTCGTCTTACTCGGATAGTTGGGTGGAGCATGCGCGGCGTTACACCGAGGCGATGATAGAGCGCTTCAAGATCGGATCGAAAAGCAAGGTCATGGAAATTGCGAGCAACGACGGCTATCTGCTACAGCACTTCGTTGCCAAAGGCGTTCCGGTGCTTGGGATAGAGCCGGCCGCCAACGTTGCTGCGGTCGCAGTAGAGAAAGGCATACCCACAACGACGCGATTCTTTGGCCAGGAGTCGGCAAAAGGGCTCGTTGCAGAGCACGGTCACGCAGACCTACTCCTTGGCAACAACGTCCTTGCCCATACACCAGCCCTTAACGATTTTGTTGCTGGCATGAAAATCGCCCTTAAAGCGCACGGCGTGCTTACAATGGAGTTCCCCCACCTATTAAGATTAATGGAAGAGAACCAGTTTGATACCATCTATCACGAGCATTTTTCCTACTTTTCGTTCATCACCGTCGAGCAGGTATTTGCTAAGCACGGCATCACCTTATTTGATGTGGAAGAACTGCCATCACACGGGGGTTCGCTGCGAATATACGGTCGCCATACGGAGGATGAGGGAAAACCGGTTGCCGATAGGGTAACCGAGCTTAAGCAGCGTGAGATCGATACGGGAGTTTCCAAGATAGAAACCTATGCCCTTTTCGAAGAGCAGGTTAAGGAAGCTAAACGTAAGATTCTAGCGTTCCTAATCGACGTCAAGAGGGCTGGAAAAGTCGTTGTTGGTTATGGGGCACCCGGTAAGGGCAATACCCTATTGAACTACTGCGGCATTCGGCAGGACTTTATCGACTACACCGTTGATCGCAGCCCACACAAGCAGGGCAGGTATACCCCAGGCACGCACATCCCCATATTGCACCCGGATAAGATTCGCCAGACAAAACCCCATTACCTCTTTATTCTGCCGTGGAACCTCAGAGCGGAGATCATGGAAACCATGGCGTACATCCGTGAATGGGGAGGGCGTTTCGTAGTGCCTATCCCAGACGTAAAGGTGTACTCATGACGGCGCCGCAGGGGTTCCGCTGGAACGATCCTGCGTTCGGCTCCAATGGCGAGAGGACGAGCGAACGATCACGACGGGTGATGCGAGTTGTCCCGATTTCTCACCGGAGAGGGTGGCCGAGCTCGCTCGCTACTGAACGGGATTTGCGTTGAAATCGGATCGAAAACACAAGGGCGAAGTCGCGGGATGTGTCCATCGAGTTGGGATAGGCGATGAGATCTACACGCTTATCGAGAAATTGTACCCCATTTGTCGAAGCATTACCGGCGACGGTGTTCGCGAAACGTTGGAGATCATGCGGGAATATATTCCTTTAGACGTTCGCGAGGTGCCTAGCAGTACCAAAGTTTTCGATTGGGTCGTCCCGAAAGAGTGGAATATCCGCGACGCCTATGTAAAAAACAGCAGCGGCAAACGTATCATCGACTTCCAGGGACACAACCTGCACGTGGTGAGCTACAGCGCCCCAGTCAATCGAGTAGTTCCATTAGCCGAACTTAAGGATCACCTTTTCTCCTTGCCTGAGCACCCGGCGTGGATCCCGTATCGTACCTCTTATTACAACGAGACCTGGGGGTTTTGTGTCTCCCAGAAACAATTGGAGCAGTTGACGGAGAAGGAATACGAGGTTTGCATTGACTCTACCCTAGAGGAGGGAAGCCTCACCTATGCCGAGTATCGTTTGCCGGGTGAAATACAGGATGAGGTCTTGATATTCACTCACCTGTGTCATCCTTCGCTGTGCAATGACAACCTCTCAGGGATTTCGCTCGTGACTCATCTGGCAAAACATCTGGCCGCGTGGAAACGACGATATTCCTACCGATTCGTGTTCGCCCCTGGGACCATCGGTTCGATCACCTGGCTCAGCGAAAACAGAACCCAATTGGACCAGATAAAGCATGGACTGGTCGTTGCCCTGGTCGGTGATGATGGTCCATTTACTTACAAGAGAAGCCGGCGGGGTGATGCGGAGATCGACCGCGTTGCCACGCATGCCCTACGCCACTCCAAGGAAGAAGCGAAAATAATGGATTTTGTCCCCTTTGGCTACGATGAGCGGCAGTTTTGCTCACCCGGTATCAACTTACCCGTCGGACGACTAACGCGAACGCCGAATGGTTGCTATCCCGAATACCATACATCAGCAGACAACCTCGCTTTCGTTCGGCCCGAGCGTTTGAGCGAATCGTTTAGTCAGTGCCTTAAGATATTTCGGGTATTAGAACAAAATCGCTATTACGAGAATACCAATCCAATGTGTGAGCCTCAGCTAGGCAGACGGGGGCTATATCGAACGACAGGGGGAACAGATATCCCGGGACGGGAGCTCGCCTTGCTGTGGGTATTGAATATGTCGGATGGGGAGCATTCGCTTCTCGACGTGGCGGAACTGGCGGGAATGGATTTCGATGTCATTTGTTCCGCCGCCGGAGAGTTGCTTCGCGCTGGTCTGTTGTCGCCTTGTTGAGTAGTCTCGTGATGGCCTGAGAGCCTGTGAAAATCGTCGCGAGCGAAGGGAAGTCGCGTTCCGCCGGAGCGCAGGAGCGTTTCGCCGGGAGCGAAACGGCGCGCAAGCCCCGCAGGGGCGAGTCTCAAGGATGAGACGAGCAACCGGAGTGACTAGTGAAATACCTGAGGATCCCGAGCACCGCCGGAACGCGAGGTTCCGAGCGCAGTAGATTTTTCACAAGCTCTGAGCAGCAGGCAAAATTGCTTCGCCCACCAACCCCAGCGCTGCAGCGGGTGCGGTCGGCAAATAAATCGAGCTGCTGTAGTCTCCGCTCGTGCCTCGCTGTTTGCGAGGACGCCGATTGGGCGGCTTTTGACGCAAAGGAAAATTCCTGTACCGCGTCGTTCCGGCGCAAGCGGGGTTTCTTTCGGCGCTGATGCCCAAGGAGACCGAAAGCAAGATCCCGCTAAGCGTGTCCTCGCGCAAGGAAAAAGGGGCGGCGCGAGCCCTGACGTGATCGAGGATCGCCGCCCGCGACCCATCAGCGCGCTAAGGTAAGGCGCGCGGCTTGGGGCACAACCCCGTGCGAGTGCCAATGCGCCAGCGGTGGAGCAGGACTTGGCGGCTGAAGAAACCGGTGGTGAAAAGCCGGCTCACCAAGCGGTGGGAGCACAACGCCTGTGTTTCTCGGCTTACCCCAGCTTTTTCCGCGGGCCTTCCCCCCCCAGAGCATTCCGCCCGGGGAGCAACCAAAACAGGCAACCGTTATGGTATACAGAGGGAGCCGCCCGGCGTCGACGGAACGGACTCCAAGGAGCGGACGCCGGGCGCCATACCGCGCTCGCAGCGGATCCTCACCCCCCCGATCGATTGCTAGAGCACACGGCCCACGCCCGCCCCCTCACTTTGTAAACAGTGCAAATCGATAAGAACTGAATAAAAAACCACCATTTTATTTCGAAGGAGTAGCGATGAATCTGAGCACAGAGACCGTCCCGCATGAGCTGGCAGAGGGGTACTCGCAGGCGCAACAGGAATTAGGAAACCGCACACGGCAGTTGATGGCGGTCGCCCGCCTCAGCCGCCGGGTATTGGCCAGTCCTGAGCTCCGTAAGCTGCTGATGAAGGAGACCGTCGCGCTCATCGCCCGGGTCCTGCGGATGGATTATGTCAAGTTCCTGGTGCTACTGCCGCATGGCAAGGCGTTTCGATTACAGGCCGATGTCAGCTGGCCCGAAGATCTCGGGAGCCAAAGCGAGATCCCGGCCACCCCGGATTGCGTGGCGGGCTACACCCTGTGCTGTGGCACGCCGGTGATCGTCCAAGACCGGCGCACCGATCCGCGCTTCGAGGCGTCGGTGGCTATCGACGAACGAGATCTCGTCAGTGGAATGAGCGTGGTGGTCCGCGCCGCAGAGGCGCCACAGGGTGTTTTGTGCGCTTATACGGGCAGTAAACGCACTTTTGTCGAAAAAGAGCTTGTGCTCTTGCTGGCCGCCGCTAAGGCGGTGGGGGTCGTGATCGAACGCGAGGCGATAGAAAGCCGCAGGCAGCGACTGCGGGATCGTTTGCTGTCGGCGAGCCGGGCCAGGGCCATGGCGGAACTGGGGACGCTGCTCGCCCACCAGCTCAACCAGCCGCTCAGCGCGCTCGTAAACTATGTGCAGGCTTGCCGGAGAAAGATAGCGTTCAGCGGCGCTCAAGCGCCTGAGCAAATCTATCAGCTCATGGATGTCATCGATAAGGCGGTCCGGGAAGCCGAGCGGGCGGCGTCGATCTTGCGGCGATTCCGGGCTCTCGTCCCGAGCGGCGAGCTGCATACGCTAGAGGAGGACATCAACCGAACCCTCAAAGAGGCCGCCAGCCTTGCTTTGGCGGATGCGGCTGAAAAACAGATCAAAGTCAGCTATCGCCTCGATCCCAAGCTACCCAAGGTGGTGATCGATCCGATCCAGATCCAGCGGTGCTCTACGAGCTGATCCGCCATGCCGTCGGATCCCTAGAGCAGTCCCAAAGGCGCCAATTGATCCTCAGCACCCAACTGGCGGACGGGGGCATGGTCGAGGTCCAGGTTGCGGATACGGGAGAGGGGATCGATCCGACACGGCGGGATCAACTGTTGCTGGAGGATATATCCATCGAAGACGGGAAAGACGGGGAAATAGCGTTGGCCATCGGCCGTTCCATTATCGAGACCCACGGCGGCAAACTATGGGTGAGTGATACCCCCGACAGAGGGGCGACTTTTCATTATTACGGTTCCCGCGAGCTCGGGATGAGGCTCTAGGCTCTAGCATGTGTCCTCGTCCTCCAGCCTATAGTCTAGAGTCTCTTATAGCGCGAGCAGGCGTTGGATCAGCGTGACCAGCCCACTACAGTCCACCGGTTTATACATCACGCTCAAGGAGCTCGTCTCAAACAGCTTAACCGCTTCGGGGGAAGTGTCCCCTGTGAGGATAATAGTGGGTATATCGCGCCTCAAGGCGTTACGGATCCGCTGAATCACCTCGACGCCGGTCTCGCCGGGCAGACGTTGGTCGGCGATGATGAGATCCGGCCAGCTCCCCCCGTTGGCTTCAAGGCACGAGAATACCTCGCTGCCCGTGGTCGCGGTGGCTACCTTCAGACCCAGGGTCTCGAGCAGCAAACGGGAGGAGTCCAGGACCACCGGATCGTCTTCGATCAGCAGGATCGAGGCTTCCGGCATGTTTGCCTGGGCGGCTTCGCTGCGCTCCTTGGCGGCGTCCGAGCCGCGGCGGATCCTCTTCTTAACCACAGGGACTTCCACCGCAAACACAGAGCCCTTTCCGGGCCTGGATCGCACATCCAGCCTATGACCCAGAAGCTGCGCTAAGCGGTTGACGATGGAAAGGCCTAGGCCCAGGCCTCGCTGCGGGCGGGCGGATTTGTCCAGCTGATAGAACTCGCCGGATATCCCTTGCAGTTGGTCTGGGGGAATACCGGGACCCGTGTCCCATACCTCGAGACGCAACTTTGTGCGCCTACGGCGACAGCCTACCAGCACACCTCCCGAGCTCGTTTGCTCGACGGCATTGGCGATAAGATTATGGATGATTCGTTCCAACAGAGCCGGGTCGCTGCGGATCGCATGGGTACAGGGCCTCACCCGCAGGATTAGACCTTTACAGCGGGCCTGCTCCTCGAAATCGCTGTGCATTCGTTCCAGCAGGCTCCCGACCGGGAAGGCGGTGGGCTCCGGCGTGATGGTGCCGGCCTCGAGCTTGCTGAGGTTGAGCAAGGCATCGAGCAGGCCGCCCATAGATTTCAGCGTCTTGCCCTGTTTCTCGATGATTTCCACAGCCTGCGGGGTGTTGGCCTTGGTGGCTAATGCGCCGTTCAGAAGGCTCAGAGTTTGTGAAAAAACCTACTGCGCTCGGGATCTCGCGTTCCGGCGGTGCTCGGAATCCTCATGTATTTCAATATACACTGCGGTTCCTGCGCTCCGGCGGAACGCGACCTTCCTTCGCT
>JBOIEG010000100.1:0-3059 GCA_050740915.1 Gammaproteobacteria bacterium
TTGTCGTTGTTTCACTCGGTCCCCCTTATGACTAGAGTCAATCGTGCTTGATTGCTCTATGGGATCGAGTGAAACCTCGTTAGTTCCCCTTATAATTGAATAAGTTTAAAGATCCTACGTATGAGTCCACCCTATTGCGCGCCCTTTGGGGCCATTCGCATAAGTCCTCGATCACGCATTCCCCGCAGCGGGGTCCGCGTGCGGTGCAGGTATAACGCCCATGAAGGATCAGCCAGTGATGCGCCTTTTTTTTGAACTCTGCGGGAACCACTTTGTTCAGCCGTCGTTCTACGGCGAGCACGGTGGAGCCAGCCGCCAGCCGCGTACGATTTGCCACCCGGAAAATGTGGGTGTCGACCGCGATGGTGGGTAGGCCAAAGGCTGTATTCAGGACGACATTCGCTGTTTTTCGCCCGACGCCAGGCAGTGATTCAAGAGCCACCCGTTCCTTCGGCACCTGAGAGCCGTGTTCGTGTACCAAGAGCTTGCAAGTTTGGATGATGTTCCGCGCCTTGGTATTGTACAGACCTATGGACTGAATATAGCGCCTAAGAGCCGCTTCGCCCAACGCCGACACGGACTGCGGCGTATTGGCCACTTTAAACAGCTCCGCTGTCGCCTTGTTGACAGAAACATCGGTTGCCTGTGCCGAAAGGATCACCGCGATCAAAAGCTCGAATGGCGAGTCGTAATTCAGCTCGCTCGTAGGGTTTGGATTGTTTTGGCCTAAGCGAATAAAGATCTCCCGGCGCTTTCTGCTGTTCATCGGTTCGGTTTCAGGACCATAGCGTCATCGGACGGGTGTATCACTAGTGGCCAGTCAACATATACATGGACCGACTTGCCTGAGAGTTTGTGAAAAAACCGTCGCGAGCGAAGGGAGGTCGCGTTCCGCCGGAGCGCAGGACCGTTTCGCCGGGAGCGAAACGGCGCGCAAGCCCCGAAGGGGTGAGTCCCAAGGATGGGACGAGCAACCGCAGTGTATATTGAAATACCTGAGGATCCCGAGCACCGCCGGAACGCGAGATCCCGAGCGCAGTAGGTTTTTTCACAAACTCTGATATAGCGTGAGACTGATCGCGCTCGATGGCAAGACCGGTTGGCTCCTGTTGCCCGGGGGTCTCTTGCCCGGAATGACAATAGAGAAAACGTTTAAACCAATTATGCAAGCCTATATAGGATCAATTCATGTCAGACCATAGCGCACGATGCCGCCATCAAGAACAGGCCGGGCGCGGGGTGCCCGAGCATGGTTTTGTCCGGGGCCTTGGACTGCTCGATTCCACGATGCTGGTAGCGGGGTCCATGATCGGCTCTGGGATTTTCATCGTGTCTGCGGACATCGCACGACAGGTGGGTTCGCCGGGCTGGCTGCTCACGGTATGGGTGATCGCGGGCGCGCTGACCATCATCGCCGCCCTGAGCTACGGCGAGTTGGCCGGTATGATGCCCCGCGCCGGAGGCCAGTACGTCTACCTGCGGGAGGCCTTCGGTCCCATGTCGGCGTTCCTCTATGGATGGGCGCTGTTCGTGGTGATCCAGACCGGCACCATCGCTGCGGTGGCGATCGCCTTTGCGCGCTTTATGGGGGTCTTGTGGCCCTCGGTCTCGCCCAACGAGCTGCTCCTCGATTACGGTTACATCACCGTGCCCGGTATCGGTCATCTATCCTTGTCGCTCTCCACCTTGCAGCTGGTGGCCATCCTCTCCATTGTCCTCCTCACCCTGACAAACCTGACTGGGCTGCGCACCGGCAAGATCATTCAGGACATATTTACTGTTACCAAGCTGGGTGCGCTTATCGGCTTGATCGGGCTGGGCCTCTTCGCATTCCACACTCCGGAGGCGGCGATCTATGCTTGCGATTTCTGGACGCCCGTCGCCGAGGGCGACACGATTCCACTCTTGGCCTTGATCCCCGTGCTCGCGACCGCCATGGTCGGTGCCTTGTTCTCCGCCGACGCCTGGAACAACATCACCTTCGCCGGCGCCGAAGTGAAGGATCCACGCCGCAACATTCCCTTGAGCATGGGCCTGGGGACAGGGCTCGTGATCCTGCTCTATGTGCTGGCGAATGTGGTGTATCTCGCGGCCTTGCCCATGACCGCCATCCGAGAAGCGCCTGAAGACCGGGTGGGTGTGGCGGTGGCTCAGGTGCTGCTCGGCGAACACGCCGAGACCCTCATGGCCATCGCGATCATGATCTCCTGCTTTGGTTGCAACAACGGACTCATCCTCGCTGGCGCCCGGGTCTATTTTTCCATGGCGCGCGATGGGCTGTTCTTCGCCAAGATCGGTACCTTGAACAGCCACCATGTGCCGGGCACGGCGTTGTTGCTGCAGGGTGTTTGGAGCGTCCTGCTGACCTTGCCCCGCACCTATCACCCCGAAACCCAGACCTATAGCAACCTCTACAGCAATTTGCTCGACTACATCGTGTTCGCGGTGCTGCTGTTTTACATCCTGACGGTGGCTGGGATCTTCGTCCTGCGGCGCAAGCGGCCGGAGGCCGAACGGCCTTATCGCGCTTTAGGCTTTCCCGCGCTGCCCTCACTCTATATGGCCTGCGCCGGATTCATCTGCGTGGTCTTAATGCTCGCCGAGAAAACCAGGCTCAATGCCGGGTTCGGACTTGCCTTGGTCCTGGCGGGATGGCCGGTCTATTGGTTGTGGCGACGCAGGAGGGATTGAAGTCCTGGACCAGGGGGTACTCGAAATCGCGCAATAAAAAGTCCCCTCAACCGGAGTGAATCAGGAACGGAGGGTCGTCGAAGGTACGCCCAGCTGACGTTCTCCACTCTTTTATCTGGGCGTACCGAGCACACTACCCTACCTCCACCTTAACCTACCTTCCGCTGCGCCCGTGTCGCAAGTCCTGCTCGGTTTCCATGGAGCCAATTGGGCCGGAATACACCGTAATGGCAACCGATTTAGGCTCAGAGTTTGTGAAAAAACCTACTGCGCTCGGGATCTCGCGTTCCGGCGGTGCTCGGAATCCTCATGTATTTCAATATACACTGCGGTTCCTGCGCTCCGGCGGAACGCGACCTTCCTTCGCT
>JBOIEG010000101.1:0-1962 GCA_050740915.1 Gammaproteobacteria bacterium
GTTGGTTGGTGTGTGGCAACAACAACCTCAACACAGGGCAGACCCATCTTGCTATACAGCTACGCAAACTCAGCGAGAACTGGCAAACACCTCCCTACACTAACTACCGCGCGAGCGGTTTAGTACGGCGGCCAAGAAGAGACACTCGTGTCGTCCACGGGCTGTTTGCCGGCATCGAAGTCCCCCCGTCATTGTCAGAATCATCATCCCATATCACCCGTGCCCACCCGAGCCTAAGTCACGTTCCCCTGCACGTCGACTCGATCTATTCCAAGCAGCCTGATCCCGAACCAATAGCAATTCAGCAGTTGAGCCGACTTCACGGCTCGGCCCGCACTCGCAAGAATGGCCAGATTGTGATCAAATCACCGGCTCCGGAGCCGATGCATTGCCCGAAGAATCCGAAGCAACCAAAACTTCGGCGAACACTCGTGCGATTGCAATTGACTCACTCGCCGGGTCAGCGATAGATTGACGTCGGCCAAAAGGGGCGTTTAAAATCTCTATTCGCTGGCTGCCCGGCCAGGAGGAGGCACCGTGATCCAGAAGTTGTGGCTGTGCCCGCCACTAGCGTTTGCTCGTCTCGGCCCCTCATCGACCCCCTGCGACAGCTTTCAGTGGGGTCCCAATGATCTGCGGCCACGAGGCACGGGCAAGACGACGGTTCAGCCAGTCGAGACGCTGCACGTGGCAGAGGATGGGCGAGTCACCTCGAAGGTTCCCACGGAGATTGCGTTCAAGGACGAGGCCGGCTTCAAGCCTGTGTGCCCTTCCTTCGAGGTACATGGCGAATGGACAACGAAGCAAGGCGCCGCGTCAGGGCCGATCACGCGCAAAATCCTGGCTGGGTTCCGTCTGACCGCGCGCGATCTCACCTGGACCGTCGAAGTCGCCAATCTCAAGCCGTTTCACTACACTCTGGCCGCCGACGACCGCATCATCGCTCGGCTCGAGTTAACCGGCGACATCACGGCGCGGCAGGCGCTGCGTGGTATGTCGCTCCCAGACGCTGGCCAGCCGCTGATTCCTGTCGAACAACATCTCCCCCTGGGCAGCGTCCAGCTCACCAGGCCAACCGGCAAGTTCCCCGAGTTTCGCCTCCGTTTCACGCCGGCCGCCGGCTGGGTGTACGGGCCGACCAACATGGCCGAGCGGTCGAGCGAATTTGACCTGCCGACCGAGCGCCTGATTCTCAACCCGACGGCGCCCTGGTGTCAGTTCTCCTTCAGCGGTGACGACTTCCGGACGAATCCCGCGGGTCTGTTCGCGACCGACAACAACGGTGTGAGCCTGGGTCTCGTCGACGATGTGTGCGACGGCTTTATCAGTTGCGCGCTGCCTGGCGTCGCACCCGCGTTCGCGCGCGTCGTGGTCGGCCCGCCGAACTACGCGCCGGACCGTCGGCCGTTTACATCCCTGGCCGATGGGCTGACAGACCGTGTCAAGCGACACGAGGTCCACGATCCGGCCTATGTCGACGACATGGAGCTAACGACCCTGTAGGTCCAGGACTTGATGGAGCGCATCTTCGAGACCATGGACCTGATGAACGTTGATTTTCAGAACGACCGGGCGCGACGCGAGAACCGCGCGATCGCGATGGAACAGGGTCTACCGCCGGCTGCCGGGGAGAACAAGGCATTCGAGCGCGGGGAGCCCGTCGTAGGCCGGCCGCTGCCACTGACCGAGCGCGGCCGCGAGCGGCACCGCCGCTTCGTCTCCCTCGAGGTCTTCGAGGACATCTTGCGAGAGCAGCCCGATCTTATTGAGCGGATCATCCGGGAGCCGATGACTGGTGACCGCTACTACGACCGGCGCATGCCGGCGGTGATGCGCGGCTCAGAGTTTGTGAAAAAACCTACTGCGCTCGGGATCTCGCGTTCCGGCGGTGCTCGGAATCCTCATGTATTTCAATATACACTGCGGTTCCTGCGCTCCGGCGGAACGCGACCTTCCTTCGCT
>JBOIEG010000102.1:0-11777 GCA_050740915.1 Gammaproteobacteria bacterium
AGAAGAGTCTGTCCATCATCAACTCACGGAGTCGATTGCCTTGATGACCACCCGAACCTCGATTTTGGCGTTCAACACGCACGTTATGGCTTTGGTGTTCAACCTAAGTCCGACAGGCTCCTAGTGCGCGGTATATGCAACGCCTGGGCAATGTGAATATTTCACATCACGCCGCGAGTCACTCCTGTACACTAACGACAGCGCGAGGGCTTGGAACACAGATCATCGCATCATCGATTCGGTGGTCGTTGGTCTTGGCTACATGGCGTGACCGCGAGAACATCGCTACGGGTTGCGGTTCCATGCAAGGGTACCCGCAGGGTATGAAGGAGCGGAGATGTTGCAGGGGCGCCATGCGCCTAAGAAAAAGGCTGTAGGGAAAGGATGAATAAGTCCGCGGACCTCTATCAAATGTTCTTTAACTCCGTAAGCGATGCTGTCTTCGTGTTCGACGCCGTGACGAAAACGCTCATCGAAGCGAATTCACAGGCGCTAACAGATGCCGGCTACCAAACCGAGGAAATCAAGGAGCTGCCTATCGATCGTCTTTTTCAGGCGCAGCGATTGGCCGTTCATGTATTTCCCCTGAACATTGATCAAGCCTACACATGTGGCGATGACGTGCTATTGCTCGAGAAAAGCGGTGGCCGGATCGCGGTGAGTGTCAGTGTTGCTTCCGTGGAGTGCAGCGGCAAAGATTGTCTTATTTTTACTGCCCGCAAGCTCAAGACAACTCTCGATCATAGTGATAGCGGTGCGAATAGTGAGGATAGGTGGAGGCCGGAGGACCAGGATTTTCCGTGTATCATCGGTCAAAGTGAGAAAACCCACCACGTGTGCCGTCTCATTGGCTCCGTAACGAAGACCGACGCTACCGTTCTCATTCAAGGCGAAAGTGGAACGGGCAAAGAGATTGTCGCCAACGCCATCCATGCGCATAGCCTGCGCTGCGGCGGTCCCTTGGTGAAGGTGAACTGCGCCGCGCTCACGGAAACTCTACTGGAAAGCGAGCTCTTCGGCCATGTGAGAGGCGCGTTCACCGGCGCGATCCGCGACCGCCGTGGACGATTCAAACAGGCCGATGGAGGCACGATTCTCCTGGATGAGATCGGCAGCATGGCCCTCTCAGGACAGGCCAAGCTTCTCCGCGTGCTGCAGGAGCGCGCATTCGAGCCAGTCGGCAGTTCCGTGACCGTGCCGGTCAATGTCCGCGTAATTGCCGCGAGCAACACGGGTTTAGCGAAAGCCGTTGCTGAAGGCACATTTCGCGAGGACTTGTACTACCGCCTCAATGTCTTTGCTATCCCACTGCTGCCATTGCGCGAGCGAAAAGACGATGTTCCGTTGCTGGCGCAGCACTTCCTTTGTCAGTACAGCTTGGCCGTCGGCAAAGCGATCCGTGCTATCGCCCCGGAAACCCTGACTTTGCTAATCGAGCACGATTGGCCCGGCAATGTCCGGGAGCTGGAGAATGCAGTGGAGCATGCAATCATTGTCGAAAAAGGCTCGGTTATTATGCCTTCGAGCCTGCCCAGAAATTTCACCAAGTCTCATGATGGGCAGAAGGCCCCTGGATGCTCGGCCGAGCCGCGGTTACGGGAAAAACTGAACCTCCTCGAAAAGCAGATCCTTCGCGATGCGCTGCTTCGCGCCAACGGGATCAAGAAGCGGGCGGCGGTCATGCTGGGGATTGATCCGAGGAACATGCCTTATCTGCTCCGAAAACACCGTTTACGTGATAGCCTTCGGTCGCGTTGAGCGTGAGAGTTGATTACGGTCTCGACCACCCTTGGCCTGATTCGGTTGACGGTTCACCGATCGCTTGGCCAAGCCAGCGAATGGTACACTGCTGGTACAGCGCTCGGATCGCATTGCCATGCCCTAGATCACCAAATACCTGATCATACGTGCGGTTCTCCTTGACCACGACGGTCACATGTTTGACCTTGCGGAGCTCAAGCTCACGGCCCACGACCTGAATTGCACCGGTGTTCGTGCCAGTTGTGCAGACTGTAATGTTCCCAGGGAATCGAACGCGAAGATGGCTGCTAAGCTGCGGGCGTCGAAAGACCTGCTGGGCCATTTTTCAGGAAATCGATACCCCGGAAAATACACCACGACGCGTCTGGCCATGGCCCAGGCCGTGTGGAGCTACATGAAGGCGACAGACTCCCGAGACTGCCAGGATTGTCACAGTCTCAGTGCGATGGCCTTGGACGAGCAACAAGGTCGCGTGCGCAGAAGCACCAACGCATGCTGGCAAAGGGGCAGAGCTGTCATGCGGGACTTCCGCCGACGCTTCTCCACACCGCAGGACCTGCCTCGAATACCTAAGGAGTATGAGGGGATATCTGAGAATGTTGCCTCATTTCGGAAGATCTGGTGTCGGGCCGCTGGGCATGGAGCACCCACCCGCTAGCGCTCGATCCCGCCCCTCGTGAGCTTGGCGGGATCCAGCAAACGTGCCAGCTCCGCTTCTGTAAGCTCAGTGAGGTCCTTGGCCACCTCGAGTACAGTGCGCCCTTCGGCGTAGGCTTGCTTCGCGATCTGGGCGCCTTTTTCATAGCCTATGACCGCATTGAGCGCGGTCACGAGGATAGCGTTGCGCTCTAAGGCCGCGCTCAAGCGTTCGCGATCCACGGTGAAACCCAGGATCGCTTTGTCCGCGAGTAAACGTGAGCCATTGGTCAAAAGGTCTATGCTCTGGCATAGATTGTAGGCGATCACCGGCAGCATGACGTTGAGCTGAAAATTACCAGACTGCCCTCCCAGGGTGATGGTGAGATCGTTGCCGATGACCTGGGCGCACACCATGCACAGGGCTTCAGGGATCACCGGATTGACCTTTCCGGGCATGATACTGCTGCCGGGCTGCAAGCCGGGCAACGCGATCTCGCCGAGCCCTGCCAGGGGGCCGCTGTTCATCCAGCGCAAGTCGTTGCCGATCTTCATCAGACTCACCGCCACCGTCTTGAGCTGGCCGCTCATCTCCACCGCGTCGTCTTGGGCGCTCAAGCCCTCGAAATAATTCGCTTTCGAGCGAAAGGGTATGCCCGTAGCCGCCATCAGGTTTTTGGCAAAGGTGAAGCCAAAGTTGGGATGCGCATTGATCCCAGTGCCTACCGCGGTGCCGCCTTGGGGCAAGGCCATCAACCTGTGCAAGGCCGCCCCCACTCGCTGGCGCCCGTGGTGCACCTGAGTCTCCCACCCGCTCAACTCCTGGCCAAGGGTAACGGGCATGGCGTCCATGAGGTGGGTGCGGCCCGTTTTCACCACACTGTGCAGCTCTTGCGAGCGGCGTGCTATGGTCTCGGCCAGGTGATCCAGGGCGGGGAGCAAACCTTCGTGGGCGAGCAGACAGGCGGCCACGTGGATCGCGGTCGGAATGACATCGTTGCTGCTCTGTCCCATGTTGACGTGATCATTGGGATGCACGGCCCTTCCACAGCGCTCGGCGGCAAGGCGCGCGATGACCTCGTTGGCGTTCATATTGGAGCTGGTGCCGGAGCCGGTCTGGAAGATATCGATCGGAAAATGGGCATCGTGCAGCCCCTGGGCCACCTCTTCTGCAGCCACTCGTACGCTATGCGCTAGCTCAGCTTCCATCAGCCCCAAGGCGGCATTGGCGCGCGCCGCCGCGGCTTTGATCAGTCCTAGGGCGCGGATCATGGCGCGTGGCATTCGCAGTCCGCTGATGGGAAAATTCTCCACCGCGCGCTGGGTCTGCGCCGCGTACAGAGCGTCCTTCGGGACTCGCACTTCGCCCATGCTGTCTTTTTCGATTCGATACTCAGTCTCGTTCATCGAGATCGCTCCTTCGTTTGCCGTCGCCAGTGTGTTTCGAGATGGAAAGCTAATGTACAACGTCTGTGGGTGTTCTCGGAAGCCGCGTGTTTGTTCCGGCGCAAGATGAACTCGCAGCCGCCCGCGTGTCCAAAAGGGGAAAAGACACGTAAAATCTTAACCCTTGAGGTATCCGATATGATTAACCGCGCCTTGCGTGCCGGCCGCGCCGGGGTTTGGGCACTTAGCGTTTGTTGCCTTGCCGGCTGCGCCACTTACGGGGATAGGGTTGCGCCCGTACCGCTCCCCTCGGCTCAGGCCGAACGAGTCGAAGTGGACGGGGTCAAGCTATTAGCCCAAGCCTATGTCGATCGCAAGCAAGCCAAGGCCGCGTTCGACTTCGATATCCGCGGGGCAGGGCTTTTGCCGGTGCGGTTCGTGATCGACAACCAAGGTGCTCAGCCCGCACAAGTCGCGGCGGATCAGACCTTTCTTATCGATCAGCAGGGACAGGCGTGGCCCTTATTGTCATCCGAGCAAGCATATGAGCGGGTCCATCGCCACGTAGATCTAGGGGAAACGATAACGGGGAGCCTCAAGCCGGCGACCTTAGCGGGCGCGGCGGGCGCCATCGTTGGGCTAGCGGTTGGCATAGTCTCGGGCAATATCGCGGAGGCGACGGGTAAGGGCGCCGCTGTCGGAGCGGCCGCTGGGGCGATCTACGGAGGTGCGGAGCGCTACGGCAACTTGGAAGGAGAGATATATCGGGATCTCCAAGACGAATCGCTGCGCAACCGCCGTGTAGAACCGGGGGAACTGGCCTACGGTTACCTGTTCTTCCCCGGCAAACAGGAAGCGGAATTCAGCACTGAGCTGCGCCTGGGCTTAGAAATCGGCGAGACAAAACGGATCGTGCGCCTGCCGTTATGAAGCGACGGCGGCGCTAACGATCAAAGGGGTAAATCATGGGGACAGCGAAAGCGATCGCTCACCGACCTGGGGTCACGGCATGGCTGGTGCTCGCGTGCGCGAGCGTTCTGCAAGGCGCGGGATATCAGCCCATGACCAAGGAGGAGGTGCTTGAGGTGTTGTCGCGCACCGAGGAAAACAAGCGGCCCGATCTCCGCGACAAGGACTTGCGGGGCCTTGACCTCTCGGGTGTGGATTTCAAAGGAGCCGATCTCTTTGGTACGCACTTGGCCGCGGTCAAGCTGCAAAAGGCGAAGCTCGATCGCTGCAATATGGACATCACCATCTTGCGCGGCGCCGATCTGGAGAAGGCCTCTTTGCGCGAGGCCAGCCTGTTCGGTGTGGTGATGGTGGATGCCAATCTAAGAGGGGCCGATCTCTCGGGCGCGCGAGTCGTTGCAGACTTGAAACGCGCCGTTCTCGAAGGCGCTAAGCTCAAGGACGCCAATCTCGCCGCCGATGCCAAGAACCAGCCGATGGGAAAGATCCGCACTATGCTGGAGAATGCCAATTTGAAGGGCGCCGATCTGAGCCGCGCCAGGCTTTCCGGCTGCGAGATGAAGTTCGCGGATCTCAGTGCGGCGGATCTTTCGGATGCCGATTTGAGCGGTTGCGATCTGCGCAGCGCGGTTTTCTCTGGGGCCAAGATGGGTGGGGTCAATTTGTCCAATGCCCGCATCGCGGGGGCTAGATTTGACCGCATCGAGGGCAAGGATGAGATCGTCGGTTTGCAGCAAGCAAGCGGGATAAAAGAGGCTATATTCGACTGAAACCAGGGTCAGCAACTCTCGGCTTCGTTTAGCCGCTTTCGGTGGTATCACCGGATAAGAGTTTGATGTTTGACCTTGCATACACCTCGGGCGTTATGCTGCCAAACCCTGCAATCATCAAAGTTGAGAAGCTAGATGTGGCTAAGCGGCAGCTCAATGCTGCCGTACGCGCCTTTTTCAATGGGGCTGACCCAATTGCGGTGCATACCCTGGTAGGTGCAGGGGCAAACATCGCCAGCGACCTCGCTGAGCATCGAACCTCCAGAAAGTCATGGGATAATCGCTGTGCCCAAGACAACCGTCTTACAAAAGCGGAATACTTCCGTATCGCACGGGAGGCGCAGAACTTCTTTAAACATGCCGTCTACGACCCATCCGGTGAGTTGGATTTCGATCAACGCGATACCGAGATGTTACTCATGATGGCCTCTCTGAATCTCGGAGAGCTGAACCAACCAGGGGAAACGCACTCAATCGAACTGTCGGTATTCCAGCTCTGGTATATTGCGAGGTGGAGTGCTATCTGGAAACCAGATGACCGTGCGATGGAACCCCTTCTTGAAGATGCGGGCAGGATGTTTCCAGGATTCGAGGAGCTATCCCGTGACGAGCAGATCCGCCGTGGGAATAAAGTCCTTGAGTTAGAGCTCTCAAAAAGGCAGCACAAAAGGCACTCAACCCGGACCCGCTTCGATCGCCGCACCAGTTAGGGGGAGGATATTATGCGACTCATTTTACTGCCCGCGTTCGATGGCACAGGATTGCTGTTTAACGCGTTTGTGAATGAATTAGGCAAAGCATTTGAGACGACTGTGATCTCCTACCCGGGATCCGGTCCACAAGATTACGACACGTTAACAGACACGATAAGAAAGCAACTTCCTGAAGATGAAGATTACATTGTCTTAGGGGAGTCGTTTGCGGGACCCATTGTCTATCAGGTGGCGATAAGGGATAGAGAAAAATGCAAAGGCGCTATTTTCGTAGCGACCTATTTGACCAACCCAAATCCGTTGGTATTGAAAATACTGACAGCCATGCCGCCTTTTCTCATTTCATTTTTTGTGACCAGGCCTTTCGTCGTGAAAGCCGTTTCTTTGAGCCGGGGGGCTGATGATGAAGTGGCAACAGCGATCGCGACAAACTTTCGCTCCGTGAGCCCGAATGCGATTCGACAACGCCTAAAGGCGATTGCTAACTTGGATCCTGCGCCGACTCAAGAGCTAACGATTCCCTGTCTTTGCATTCAAGCCACTAAAGATAGGTTGGTCCCAGAGAATAAGCTTATCGATATTAAACGGGTTTGTCCTTCTTTAGACGTCAGAAAAGTCGAAGGGGGACACTTTATATTGCAAGAGGCGCCTAAGGCTGCGGCTGATTTTGTAAGAGCATTTTGTCAGAACCTTAGCGCAAAACAGGAGGATCTGTAAGACCGCCCAGGGCTGTCTAACGGGGTTGAAAAAACGTTGTGAGCATTAGGGGTTGTTGCGTGGGCTGGATCCCGCTACATCTGCCCTGGTGGAAATCGTAGCCCTGGGTAAAACGATTAGCAAAGCGATGACGGAAGAGTTTTTTCAAGTAGGGCCCAGGCTAGGCAACCAGTATCGAGAAGATGCCCTGCTGCGCCAGTTTCTCGCCTGGCGGCTTCCGCGAGAGGTGTTGGCGGCGATCTCCCCTGGCCTTGAACGGCTCGGTGACCGCGTGGTCGGCGATATTCTGGCTATGGCCGAAGACGCCGAGGCGGATCCGCCTCGGCTGATCCACTTCGACCCCTGGGGGCGACGGGTGGATCAGATCCAAACCGCCTGGGGATGGAAGGGGTTGCATCGGGTATCCGCGGAAGAGGGGATCGTGGCGGTGGCCTACCAACGTGGGGAAGGCGTTTGGTCGCGGTTACATCAAATAGCACGGCTTTATTTGTTTCACGCTTCATCAGCGATGTATTCCTGTCCGCTCGCGATGACCGATGGTGCGGCTCGCATCATCGAGCTCTACGGCAACGAGGGCTTGCTGAAGCATCCCTTCGAACGTTTCACCACACGGCAGCCGGACGATTTCTGGACCTCGGGGCAATGGATGACCGAGCGCAGCGGTGGCTCGGATATCGGCGGCAGTACCACGGAAGCGCATCTGAGCGAGGGGCAGTATCGCTTATACGGAGCCAAATGGTTTACCTCCGCCACCACGGCGGAAGCGGCGATGGTGTTGGCCAAGATCGCGGGCGATGACAGGCTGAGTCTCTTTTACTTGGAAACTCGCGATGGGGAGGGGCGGTTGAACGGGATAGAAATCCAGCGCCTGAAGGATAAGCTCGGAACATGCGCTATGCCGACCGCCGAGCTCCGCTTGCACGGCGCCGCGGCCCGACTCATCGGCGAACCGGGAAGAGGTGTGCGCACCATTGCCACTCTGCTTAACATCACCCGCTTGTACAATGCGGTCGCCGCGGTCAGTTACATGCGCCGCGGTATTGCGCTCGCCCGCGATTATGCAGGCAAACGCCAAGCCTTTGGCAAGCGCCTGAGCGAACATCCCCTGCATTTAGAAACGCTAGCCCGCTTGGAGGTGGAGTTTCAAGCGGCGTTTCATCTCACCTTCCATTGGGGCTTGCTCGCGGGCAGGAGCGATCTGGGGCAAACCAACGAATCAGAGCAGGCTATGCTGAGATTGCTGACCCCCGTGGTCAAGCTTTTCACGGCGAAGCAGGCGGTCGCTGTGTTAAGCGAGGCCATCGAGTGCTTCGGCGGAGCAGGGTACGTTGAAGACACCGGGCTGCCGCGCCTGCTCAGGGACTGCCAGGTATTGCCGATCTGGGAAGGGACCACGAACATCTTAAGCTTAGATGTGCTGCGGGTCTTGAGAGAGCGCGGCGTTTTTACCCATTTTGCCTCAGACCTCGAGGCGCGGCTGGATCGGATCGACCATCCCTCTCTGGGGGCGATCCGGGAGCGCGTTGGGCGTTCGGTTACGCGGCTCGGCGATTATCTGCAATGGCACTGGGACGCGGACTTGGAGGCCCAAGAGGCCGGCGCCCGCCTGTTGGCGTTCTCGATCGCGCGCGTCGGCGCTGCCGCACTGATGGCAGAATTCGCGGACTGGGCTCTCAAACGCGGGGAGGCCGACGCTCAGCTCAGCCTCAATCGCTGGTGTGCCGAGGAGTTAGTGCCCGTGCTACGCTGTGATGAGGGGTACCGGCAAGAAACGCGGCAGCTTGCCCTGGGAGCCCATCGAGGGAAGTCACAGAACTGAAATGTCCACACCCTACGAAACCGATGCGATTGGCCAAGCCACACAGGCGGAAATACCGCTGCACAAGGCGCCATTTTGGTCGTTTTGGTTAGCCTGCATCGTCTCGGCAGTGGCGACGGCCACAGTTTTCGTATTGAGTGGATGGCTGAGCGATCCGCAGTCCATAAGTCGGGGGATTACCACGCTCATCGTCGGGTCCGGGCTCGTGGCCCTAGCGCTTGCCGTGCGTGCTCTTACCCGCTCCGGCGTTCCCGCACCCATCCGGTTTCTGTCCGCGCACATGAGCTTACCTGCGAAACCTGGGGCCAGCCGAGTCATCGACGTTCCCTATGAAAACGTTCTTTCTTTGGATGTCTGGGGCCGCCCTCCCAGACAGACCCTCGTGCTCGGGACCAAGGACAGGCTGTTTGTGTACCCCGAGCGCGCCTTCGCCATTTCCGATGGGATAGCGCTGTTAAGCCAAGAGATAGCCTCCCGCATCTTGCAGCTCCCCGATGGCCGGGTGCATTGGGGAAAGATCGCGCACCGGCAAGACCTCGCCAAGCGCCTGCAGCGACGGGCCCCACGGACAACCTATCTCTTGCTGGCGCTGATAACGCTGGCCTTTGGGTTGCAAATGGCCACCGGGGCCGTGCAATCTCCCTTGCGGCTGTTGGATATGGGGGCCAACGCGCCTTCCTTAGTGCACGAAGGCCAATGGTTCCGGTTGGTAGCCGCTAATTTTCTCCACGCCAATGCCCTTCATCTGGGCGTAAACGCCCTGGCGCTCTTGTCCTTGGGCGCACTGATCGAGCGCTTGATGGGCTGGCAGCGGTTTCTTTCGGTTTACATGTGCTCCGCCATGGGGGGTGCATTAGCCTCCACGCTCGCCGGAAAAGCCCTGTTCTCGGTCGGTGCCTCCACCGCCCTGTTTGGGCTGCTGGGCGCGCTCGCGGTTTTGAACTGGCGCTTCCGGCGCAAGCTGCCCGGAGGCTTTTATCAGCCCTTGCGCTGGTGGCTGTTTATCATCGGCATCAATTTAGCGTTGCCGCTACTGATGCCGCAGATCGACATGGCCGCCCATGCCGGCGGATTAGCCGCAGGGGTGTTGACCACCTACGGCTTCTACCGTTCGGTTCCTCGTTTGGACACCGATGCTCCCCTAGGCTCCGGCGCAAAGGCGATGTTTGCCCTAGTGTGCGTGCTCTCGCTGAGCGGCTTGATCGGCGCGTGGGGATATTTCTTGGATCCGGACCCGCACGATCACGTGCGCTTCGCCCAACGATATTTGCAGAACGCCTGGGCGCCGCCAGCGCTGCTCAATAACCTAGCGTGGAGCGTTGCCGAAGACCCCGGCGCCTCTGCCGAGGAGCTACGCACCGCCTACCAGAGCGCGGCCAAAGCGCTCAGAGGTGCGCCTGGGGAGAGCGCGTTTCTCGACACCCTGGCTACCTTGGAATATCGCTTAGGCTTATACGAGCAGGCGGTTGCAACTCAACGGCGCGCCCTGGCGCAGGATAACAACGCGTTCGCGGCGAGTCAGCTCGCGCGCTTTTTGCCTGCGGCACAGGCTAAGCGAGAGATCCTAAGCCGTGGGCCGGTAGCGATAACAGATGTGCAGGCAAGCTTGGAAACAAAGGACAAAAATGCGATAAGACTCGGCCTATATCGCCAATTCGAGCGCGGACTCATCGTCTTCGCTCATGTCTTGGACGACGCCGGACGGGTGGGCCTGATCCAGTTCACCGTCGGCCCCCAGCACAAACCGGAATACCTGTTTGAAAACGACGGGCAGGATCTGCCCGGGCGTGCGCGCCTAGTCATCGCGCTATTAGATGCCGAGGGATGCCGTTGCCCGCAAGGTGCGGCTAAATGGCAGTATTGGCCGAGAGATGCTAGGGTTGATAGATTACCGTGACCGTTTTTGCGCAAAATGCTTAACCAGGACGCAGCCATCGCCAGCGTCAACGGAACGGATGCCGATCGCGCTGAAACCGCCCTTGGCTTGGTGCTGGCTGCGCTGGCATTCGCCGCTCGCAAACACAGGGATCAGCGACGCAAGGACCTGGACGCTTCGCCCTACATCAACCATCCCATCGCTTTAGCAACCCTCCTGTCCAACGAGGTTAAAATTTCAGACCCGTTGGTGATCGCCTCAGCCATCCTGCACGACACCGTGGAGGATACGGATACTACGCCCCAAAAGCTGCAAGCGCAGTTTGGGGAAGCGATTGCCGCGATCGTGATGGAAGTAACGGACGACGAGCGTTTGCCCAAGGCGGAGCGTAAGCGGCTGCAAGTAGAAACCGCATCCACGCGTAGTTACCAAGCCAGGTTGGTCAAGCTGGCCGATAAAATCTGCAATCTGCGCGATGTTCACGCTTCGCCCCCTGCCGAGTGGGATTTGCAACGGCGACGCGAGTATTTCGATTGGGCGAAGGCGGTCATCGACCGCATGCGCGGAACTCACGCCGAATTGGAACGCCTTTTTGATGTCGTCTATTGCAAGCGGCCCTGAGTGGGAACGAGTCGCTGCATTGGACGGCCTATCTTCGCGAGAAAACCACGGCCGCATTGGGAACCTGATGAGCGAGTAAGCGTAGTGGATGCACATTGATACTTTGAGGGTTGCCGGTGTTGTCAAGCGCAGCTCCCACATTACATCCCGGCAAAACATGATGCGCGGGCGGGGCTATCCAATCGGTGAGAGATGTGGAGAACATAGCTATGAGCGCGGACTACATGAGGAAACGGCCATCGGCGAAGGCGGCCTGACGGGCCGCCTTCATCTCTATCAATCTCTGATCTCCATGAACCGACCGCCTAATTGCTGAGCTCGAGTGCGGTGTTCACCGTCTGAGTGTCACTGCCTGTGGGATCCCCTGTGGCAAGCGCTGAAACACTAGTGTAGTGTCCCTTAAATAACTTTACAGACTTTCCAGTGATTGCTATGGTCTCGCTCATGCCGACCACCCGCGTGGCGATCAAGTTGCAGCCGGCTGAACGCACGCCGCTGGAGACATGGGG
>JBOIEG010000103.1:0-3337 GCA_050740915.1 Gammaproteobacteria bacterium
GATCGCGATACCCATCACATCAGCGTCACTGATTTCCAGTTTCCTCATAACGGAACCTCCCGTCGGCCACAGAGATACCGTTAGTGTAACAAGACTATGCGACATTATTTAAGACGCTATGTATAGCTTGCCGAAATGACCCACAGGATAATGTGAAATATTCACAATGTTCTCGATGGAACGTCGCGAACCGCTGGTTTGCGAGGCCCAATCCTCAGAAAGCCCCGATCATCGGGCGGTGATCAATGGACGCCACTACATCAAGGCCAGCAAAGTGGAGAATGCTTGTTCTTTTATGACGCATTCGAGCGGAGCACTTTTCATAGCCGGTCGATCATCGCCACTCGCAAGAAACAGGATTCTCGCCTGAGGCTGTCGCCGCCGCGCCACAGCCGCAAGGCGTCGTTCACCAACAAACGTTCGCGATACGCCGATCAAGATGTGCCCATAGAAATCGCGACGAAGCATCGTCAGCGCAACCCGAATCGTCGCCGCGACCTCGACCTGGGAATAACCCGCCGCCAGCAGAAAATTTCGGAGCGCCTCGCGAAAGAGCGGATCGCGATCGCAAATGAGGATTGCGCGTAGCCGGTTCACTTCTCATGCTAGGCATAACCTGGGGTTACCGTTCCGTATGCTCCTGACCCGCGTCAGCCAACGGCCACGTCTATCGCGGCGCTTCCGTCAGGCGTAGTTGATCGATATGCAGCGTTATCTGTAACCCGCTGTGCCTATGCAAAATCCCCACGCAACCGGTATTGGGCTCGACGCCCGTGGTGTCGCCATTGATGCGGGCCACTACGTTACCATCCAGTCGCACTACGGCAGTCGTTTGCCGGGTGCCTAATCTGAGCAGCTCAAGTTCCCACCTGACCGAGCCATCCCTGAAAATTTCTCCCTCGCTCACATCGATTCTTTCCCGGAACAAGCCATCGGCGCTGCGAATCAAAACGCCCGCGATGTCTTCATCGTTTCTGATTTTCCGCAGACAGGCGGCGGCAACCAAATCGTCGCCGGCCAAGAAAGCCAAAGGATGAATCACCAGTCCTTTGTCCATATCCAGTTCTGCCGGCTCGATAGCCGCCCCCAGACGCCAGGACATGGGGTGAACGGGCGAGCGATCGACGGGCAACGCGAAGCATAGCCCTGCACGGATCAGTGTCCCTTGCGAACTCCCGAAATCCTGACAGAGCAGGCCCCGTGAATCTGTGAGAGCGGCGGCTTCATCCGGGCGACAGACATTGCCCGGCAGGAGGCTCAGTTCCCAATCTGGCGGCGGAAAAGTTTCCCCATCTTCGAAACCCGCACGACTATTGACGGGTTTCTCGTCGGCTTTGAGTGTGGGCAGAGAGGGAACTCAGCGGTTTCCGGTTGCCCGTTCTTAACATCCAGGACCTGAAGCCTCACGCATTCGAACTCCGGAGCAATGTCCTTGACGATCACGCCGTAGTGCAGATCGAACAATTCTTCCCCCTTCAGATTGGATTTCTGGTAGCCTTCCACAGCGATTCCGTTTTCGTTAAAAGCGTGTTCGTCTCCCTTGTCGCTCGCGATGGTGTTTCGGTCATCGAAGTCAACGTGAAGCTTCCGGGGCTCGGCGCCTTCCCCCTCCTTGCCCGTCAATTCCACATCGACGCCCTGCAAATCGCCCTCCCGCCTATCCAAGACTTCAAAGCGAAGCCTCACCGCCCTCTTGTCGCCATTGTCGCGGTAGAAATTGCAGCGATCCAGACGGAGCTGCGTGAAGTTCGCCGTGTCGAGGTAGGGCAGATAGTGCAGCGGGTGAACGCTGCGACGTTGTTCGGGCCCGCCTTTCCTGAACTCGAAATGAAGGTGGGGATAGGTCGCATCTTCCTGACCCACCGCGCCGATCACGTTGCCCTGGTTCACCCGTGCACCGGGGATTGCACCCTCCGCGATGCTGTCGAGATGAAGATAGACAAGGAACAGGTCATTCTTTCCATCCGTCGGATCGGATCGCAGACTTTTAAAAGGACATGGGTTGAGCCGAAACCCTGACCTAGCCCGGTTTTATCCGCCGGCCCGGCGCGATTGCACCATGCCTTTCGCCATGGCATGGACCGGCGTGCCAACGGGAGCGGGCAGATCGATGCCGTCGTGGAAGTCCCAGCGATCAGCATCGATACGCGGACCGAAGGACGTGTTCATCTCGTCTGGCGTGGGGCTCTTGCTTAGGGGCCAGATGAAGTGAGAGTTGCCTTGAACGCAAGAAGATACTTTACGACCAGAATCGCTTGTTTCGTTACTCATCTTTGATCTCCTCTCCGATGCGGGTCACAACCTAAGCCGGCGCGATCACTGTCACCGTTCCATTCGAACCCCGATACTTGAGTGCCCCGTCCTCGACATACAAAATCCCAGCGCCGGCCAGATTCCCCGAAAGGGCGACGGAAGCATTAGCGATCGCGATGACACCTTGCCCTCCTCCAAACTTTTTAATCTGGCTGTCTTCCGGGAAGCCGATACCAATATTGCCACCCGCTGCCAGTCGCTGAAATACGACGATGGTCTCGAAGCCGGTATTATCAGCTTTGCGGCCATTGATCTGGAGCCTGTCCGCCTGAACGGCAATCTCGTACTTCCCGGCGCCGGGATCAGGACCCGTTAGGCCCGTCTCGACAAACTCGATGTCGGGATTCGGGTCATCGATCCTGATCGAGGCCGCCCCTCCGCGTTCACCTGCTTGTTTGATACGCAATGCGGGTTGGTTGTATTCCGGGTTTGTGGCCCTCACCTCCAGAACAGCGGATGCAGAGCCAAGCTTGCCGTCGTTTGATGTGATAGAAACTGTAGGCATCGTATTTCTCCTGTAAGTTGATGTGTTGTTCCTGGCAGAAGACAACTTTTCCTCTATCCACCCTAATTCACCCCGACCCCATTTTTCTGGAGTCTGCCCGTCAGTTCGTGAGTCCCCCGAAGATTCGACAGCCGCGGCTAACGTTTGCTTGGCCCCGGTTGCGGTGAAACTTGCTGCCACTCGTTCTCGGAGGCATTGGTTTCATACATCGGGAAGTCCTTGGTGACCATACTGATGTTGGGTTCCATTTTCGGGTTCGGTTGGCTTACCACAACCCACTTCTTGTCCCGCTGCATCGCTGTAGCTTCCCAAGACCATTTGGCCTTGGCTACCGGCACCCAGATAGCGTCCTGAGCTTTATCGGTGGCTGGTTTGAACATGATGTAATAAGTAAACCCTCCAGTTGCATAAATTCTGTTGTGTAGTGGCAGAAAATGGCGTCGATTAAGGGTTTCAAGGAGTTTTAAGCTTTTCGCTGGATATCACCGTGGGTGACGTCTAGAGATCCGACAAAAAGGC
>JBOIEG010000104.1:0-6613 GCA_050740915.1 Gammaproteobacteria bacterium
AGAAGAGTCTGTCCATCATCAACTCACGGAGTCGATTGCCTTGATGACCACCCGAACCTCGATTTTGGCGTTCAACACGCACGTTATGGCTTTGGTGTTCAACCTAAGTCCGACAGGCTCCTAGTGCCTTGCCCGTGGTCTTGGCCCGATAGGGACGACACAGCTGTAATGCTGGGCTAAATCCAACAGCGCTATCAAGCGGCATTCAATTTCCCCGGTTGTAGGCATTGATAATTCCCTATCCCCCGTGCAATGTCTGAGCGCTCGGATCAGCGCCTTGCTGGGGGCGCGCGGAAAACCTTGGAGAATACCTCTGTCGTGCTCAGCGAATTCTCACCATCCGCCATGAAAACGATCGAGCAAGACCCCATGGATCTGGTTCATTGCTTGCGGGGACTCGGATTTACCCCAGCGCATTTTGAGCCTTCGGGATTGTCCGCATGCAATTTCTCCTCGATGGTTCAATCGCGAAATGTCATCAACCTGTTATGGAGATGCCTTTGAGAAAGTCCTTGTCGGGCTCCTCAGAGCGTCCCTAAGGGAAACGCGATCACCTCCTCTAGGCTTTTCGCACCGGCGGCTATCATCACCAGGCGATCAAAACCGATCGCAACGCCGGCGCATTCCGGCATTCCGTATTCTAAGGCTGCCAACAAGCGCTCATCCAGCGGCACCTCCGGCAATCCGGCACGGCGGCGTTTTGCATTCTCGGCCATAAACCGCATCCGCTGTGCCACCGGATCGCTTAGTTCGTGATACCCGTTGCCTAGCTCTATTCCCGCGACGAACACCTCGAAACGCTCTGCAACGGGTGGATCGGCCTCTCGGATCCGAGCATAGGCGCAGTGAGAAATCGGATAATCGAACAGCAGGGTTGGGTGCGGACTGCCGAGATGAGGCGCTATGCAATGGCTCATCAAGAAATCGAGATAAACCGCCGCGTCAACCGGCCGAGCGAGCTGGAGACCATTATCGCGCGCAACCATTTCCAGCTCGTCCAGGTCCGCCTTGTGCGGATCGAGCCCTAGACGGCGTTCAAAGGCCTCGGCAAACGACAGGCGCTCATGAGTATCCGCACCCAGCAGCACCCGAAGGAGATCGGCTACCTCATCCATCAGCAAATAGTGATCGAATCCGGGACGATACCATTCGAGCAGAGAAAACTCCGGCTGGTGCAAGCGCCCCCGTTCATCATCCCGAAAGGCATGCGCGATTTGGTAGATGGGACCGCTGCCTGCGGCCAACAAGCGCTTCATCGGGGACTCGGGCGAGCTCTGCAAGTAATACGCGTGTTCTGAATCGGCGCGAAGAGGCGCCAAACGCACCGGCGCCACATTGGGATCGGGGCAGGGTACCGCGGTCAAGAGCGGCGGATCCACCTCTAACAGGCCGCGCTCTGAAAAAAACGCTCGCACGCGTCCTAAAAGCTCGGCGCGCAGCCTCAAGATGCGGGGCGTCGCGCAAGCACGCCAATCGAGCGCACCAGGGGCAGGCTTTGTCACTCCTTAACGCGCGAGACGTACTCTCCGGTGCGGGTATCGATCTTGATGACTTCGCCGTTTTCAACAAACAGCGGCACTTTAACCACGGCGCCGGTCTCCAAGGTTGCCGGTTTCGAGCCTCCGGAAGCGGTGTCTCCGCGCACGCCCGGATCGGTGCTGGTGATGGCCAAGATCACGAAGGTCGGCGGCGAGACCGCCAACGGTTCGCCGTTCCATAGGGTTAAAACGCAGGCTTCCTGGCCTTTCAACCAGGGGGCGGCGTCGTTCATGGCGGCTTTGCCGGCAGCGACCTGTTCGTAGGTTTGCGGATCCATGAAGTGCCACAGCTCGCCGTCGCTGTAGAGGTACTGAAACTCTCTGTCCACCACGTCCGCTCCCTCCAACGTTTCCCCAGACTTATAGGTTCGCTCGATGACGCGGTTGGTCTTGAGGTTGCGCAGCTTGACGCGGTTGAACGCCTGCCCCTTACCTGGCTTGACGAACTCGTTTTCGAGTACCGAACAGGGGTCGCCATCCAAGAGGACCTTGAGACCTGCCTTGAGCTGATTTGTGCTGTATGATGCCATGCCTTTTTGTTGTTTCCCGCTAAGACATTTATATGATAGCCCGAACGCAGGCGATGTTTCAGCCCGATGACTGGCGTGAGGAATTCGCTAACGCGATTTCAGATCCTAACGAGTTGCTTGAGTTGCTCGAGTTAACCGACACGGCGCTTGCGAGAGCGGTATCGTGCCCCCATGCCTTCCGCCTGCGCGTGCCGCGGGGCTTTGTCGCACGCATGCGCAAAGGCGATCCCGGAGATCCTTTGCTGCTACAAGTGTTGCCGCTAAAAGCAGAGCATGGCTCGGCGGCGGGCTACCTTAGCGATCCGGTCGGCGATCTGCTGGCCCAGAGGGTACCGGGGGTGCTGTCCAAGTACCATGGGCGCGCCTTGCTGGTGGCTACCGGCGCCTGCGCGGTGCATTGTCGCTACTGCTTTCGCCGACACTTCCCCTACTCGGATTCCAATCCTGCCGTGGATGGATGGCAGCGGGCCTTAGAGTACATTCGCGCCGATGCCTCTATCGAAGAAGTGTTGCTGAGCGGAGGCGATCCGCTTTCCCTGCCGGACACACGCCTTAGAGAGCTTGCCAGTCGTCTCGCGGCCATCCCCCATGTGTGTCGGCTTCGGGTTCATTCTCGCGTCCCTATCGTCGTACCCCAGCGGGTAAACCGCGCGCTGATCTCGTGGCTTACAGGCACTCGGCTGCGTCCGGTCCTGGTCGTACACGCGAACCACCCGAACGAGATCGATCACGCGGTATGCGCGGCCATGCATGCGCTTGCGCAAGCCGGCGTGACACTTCTCAACCAGTCCGTACTGTTACGGGGCGTCAACGACTCCGTCGAAACCTTAGCCCGCTTAAGCGAACGCCTGTTCGAGGCCCGCGTGCTGCCCTACTATCTACACCTTCTTGACCCGGTGCAGGGCGCCGCCCATTTTGCCGTGGATCGCGACACCGCCTCGCGCCTGCATCAGCGCCTTAGCGCACGACTGCCGGGATATTTGGTGCCTAAACTAGTATGGGAACAAGTAGGCGCTCCGTACAAGCAGCCTGTGCTTCCGTGATTCAACCGCTACCACCATGCGAACGTGAATCTCGTACGCGAGACCGCGCCCGCGGCGCCCGGCCCGGAGGCGGGCTTGATCGCGCGCCTCGACGCCGCCTTCGCGCCGCTCGATGAGGCGCAGTGGAAGACCGTACATAGGTGCTTGCGCATCCTAAGCTCGCCTTCTTCCGCTGGTTTGCCGACCATCCGGCGCTGTACCGGATCGACCGTGGCTATCCTTCAACCTGTGTGTGGTTCGAAGATCTGCGTTTTGCGATCCCCGGCCGCGACTCGAACATCTTTCGCTACGGTCTTTGTCGCGAGCACGACCATTGGCGCGCATTCCGGCTGCTCGATGATGGCACGCGCGAGCCGGTGGATTGAGCGCCCGGTGCCCACCCTCGGACAGGTCTGCCAGCGCTCCGGTAGCTTGCGTTGGCACCAGACCTTCCGCCGAGCCGGCCCTCTCTACACTGGGCGCTACCCCACTGCGAATGGTCTCGCCCACCCGAGACTCAGTGACTCACAAATCCGCTAGCCAACTCAGTTGACAAATTGTGCTGCATTTCTTACCCTTAGACGCATGTTCCACCGGCATCACGCGCACTGGCCGGCCGGACTGCCGAAGTCCCTGTCGGTGCCGAGGACGAGCATCTACTTCAACCTCGAGGTGAGCGCCCGTCGCTATCCCGACCAGTGTGCCCTCGACTACTACGGCAGCCGCACGACTTACCGCGAGCTCAAGCGCCAGGTGGGTGCCCTCGCCGGTTTTCTGCAGGGGCACTGTGGCGTCGCGAGCGGCGATCGGGTGCTGCTTTATACGCAGAACAGCCCGCAGTACGTGATCGGCTACTACGCGATCCTGCGCGCCGATGCGGTGGTGGTGCCGGTCAACCCCATGAACCGAGGCGAGGAGTTGCGGCATTGCCTCGAGGACGCCGGCGCCGCCACCCTCCTCGCAACCCAGGAACTGTGGGAGCCGATCGAGCCTCTGCTTGGGACCAACGGCCTCGCCCACGCCGTGCTGGGCGCCTATTCGGACTATCTCACCGCACCGTCCGACCTGCCGCTGCCCGCCGTCGTGCGCGCGCCGCGCAAGCCGATCGCGGGCCCGGGCGTGACGCCGTGGGCCGAGGCCATCGCGGCGGAGATGACGCCGCACGAGCAGCGAGCAGGACCTGAGGATCTCGCGGTCATGCCCTATACGTCGGGCACGACGGGGAAGCCCAAGGGCTGCATGCACACGCACCGCTCCGTGCTCGCGACCAGCACCGCGGTGGCACACTGGCGCGCGGATACCAGCGAGACCGTGGCGCTGGCGGTGCTGCCGATGTTCCACGTCACCGGCATGCAGGGCATGAACGCGGCGATCCAGAGCGGTGGCACCGTCGTGCTGCTCACCCGCTGGGACCGCGAGTGCGCCACGCTCCAGATCGAGCGCGCCGGCGTCACGGCGTTCACCGCGATCACCACGATGCTGGTCGACTTCCTCTCAAACCCGGGCCTCGACCGCCACGACCTCTCCTCGATCATGTGGCTGGGAGGGGGTGGCGCGGCGATGCCGGAGGCCGTGGCGCGGAAGCTCGAGACCGCGTTCGGTAAACCTTACATCGAGGGCTACGGACTCTCGGAGACCATGGCGCCCACGCACCTCAATCCCCCGCACCGACCGAAGAGACAGTGCGCTGGCATCCCGATCTTCGATGTGGACGCGCGTGTCCTCGACCCGGACAGCCTAGCCGAATGCGGGCCCAACCAGATCGGCGAGATCGTCGTGCACGGCCCGCAGGTGTTCCAAGGGTATTGGAGGCAGCCCGTGGCGAGCGCGGAGGCGTTTCTCGATCATGACGGCAAGCGCTTCTTTCGGACCGGCGACCTCGGCTACCACGACGAGGAAGGCTATTTCTTCATCACCGACCGCTTGAAGCGCATGATCAACGCCTCGGGTTTCAAGGTATGGCCGGCGGAGGTCGAGGCGATGCTCTACGCCCATCCCGACATTCAGGAGGTTTGCGTGATCGGCGTTCGCGATCCCTACCGCGGCCAGACCGTCAAGGCCGTCGTCGTCCCGACGCCTGCCGCGCGCGCGAGCTTGCGAGCACAGGCGATCATCGACTGGACACGGGCACGCATGGCGACGTACAAGGTGCCGCGGTCGGTCGAGCTCGTCGCCGAGCTGCCCAAGACGGCGACCGGCAAAGTCTTCTGGCGCAAGCTGCAGGAGGAAGAGGACCGCCGCGCGGCCGCAGAGGGGGCCGAAAGCGCTTCGTAACCCGCTGCGCCGGCCCTCCCGGGTCTCTCCTCGCGTTTCAGCAGCAAATCCCTTTATAATTGCCGTAACATCAGCACAGCTGCCTTCAGCGCCCGTGGTGGAACGGCTGTTGCTCTGCCAAATGGTAGGCAGCGCTTAGCGTTAGGACAACAAAAGCGGATGTTCAAGCCGGCTGCAACCATTCCGTGGCGTTGTGTATGACGATTGCTGCCCTGCACGGCGGCAAACGCGCGACGCTTGACGAAACGAAGCAGAGCTGACTTAAACGATAATCGAGGAGGATATATATGACAAGCACAGTGAAACCCATACCGGATGGCTACCGCGCCGCGACCCCGTACTTGTGCGTCAAGGGTGCGGCCAGCGCCATTGAGTTTTACAAGAAGGCGTTTGGAGCAACGGAGTTGATGCGCTTGGCGGCTCCCGATGGAAAAGTCGGACATGCGGAGATCAAGATTGGCGATGCACCGATCATGCTTGCCGATGAGCACCCGGAAATGAACTTCCAGAGTCCGCCGACGCTTGGCGGCTCACCAGTGACTCTCCATCTCTATGTCGAGGACGTTGACGCCTTTGTCTTGCAGGCTGTCGCAGCCGGCGCCAGGTTGGTGCGACCGGTGGAAGATCAGTTCTGCGGCGACCGTTCCGGGCATTTGGTGGATTCGTTCGGACACGTCTGGAGTATCGGGACACACAAGAAGGACGTCTCGCCCGAGGAAATGGAGAAGCGCGCTGCTGGTCTTTTCGGTGCGGGGTGAGGCCAGCCCGCAGATGCGTATAGCGCTTGAGCATCTGCATCGATTTGTGGCCTGATACGGCTGCGATTTTTGGTCACTTAATCCCGCTTCAACGAACCGCGAGACTGCCTCGTGGCGGAGATCATGAAAGCGAAGAACCCGCAGCCGCACTTTTTCTCGAACCTGGTTCCAAGCCCCTATGAAATCGTAAGGCTTTCGCTTGCCAGATACCTTATCGCGCGCATCTCCCCAAAACGCCAGGTCGGTATCGATGGGGCGGACAGGATGGTTTATCGCCGCCTCTAACACCCGCACCGCAGTAGTGATCGAGTCCCGCTCACCTGGGCGCGGGCGGCTTGGTTCGCGATTCACGCGAACGCACCAGCGTCTAGGAGCCTGTCGGACTTAGGTTGAACACCAAAGCCATAACGTACGTGTTGAGCGCCAAAATCGAGGTTCGGGTGGTCATCAAGGCAATCGACTCCGTGAGTTGATGATGGACAGACTCTTCT
>JBOIEG010000105.1:0-1318 GCA_050740915.1 Gammaproteobacteria bacterium
AGAAGAGTCTGTCCATCATCAACTCACGGAGTCGATTGCCTTGATGACCACCCGAACCTCGATTTTGGCGCTCAACACGTACGTTATGGCTTTGGTGTTCAACCTAAGTCCGACAGGCTCCTAGGGATCGTCTTGCTCGCCTATACGGTCCTCTATCTAATCCCGCGTACCTCCGTGCTCGGCGCTATCCTGTTGACCGGCTATCTGGGCGGTGCCGTCGCCACCCACGTGCGTGTCGAGGACGGCCCGTTTTCGGCCTTCTTCCCGGTCATCGTGGGCGCGCTGCTCTGGGGAGGACTTTTCTTGCGCGATGACCGGCTGCGCACACTGATTCCTGTACGACGTTAGTCTGCACCGTGGCTGGAGCGATATCGGCGGTTCTGGCAAGAAGGAGAACACATGAAGAAAGCACCCACCGGAGACGGTCCGAACGCCTCGCAACGTATCACCAACCAGATTGCGGAACTAGGCGATTGGCGCGGCAAGGTACTCGCCCGGCTGCGCGAAGTGATCTTGGATGCCGCACCGGACCTCACTGAGGAATGGAAGTGGGGTACTGCGGTGTGGACAAACAAGGGCCTGGTCTGCAGCGCCGGCGCTTTCAAAGACCATGTGAAGCTCAACTTCTTCAAAGGCGCTTCTCTAAAAGACCCGAAACGTCTGTTCAACGCCGGCCTTGACGCCAAGGCCACGCGGGCTATCGATTTCCATGAAGGCGACGACATTGATGCATCCGCCTTGAAGGCCCTGATTCGTGCCGCCGTTGCCTACAATCTGTCCCCCGGGACGAAGAAATAGCCAGCCATCAGCCAGCGTCTGAAGCGAGTTGGCGGGTCTTCGCGGAGATATTGTGGTGTAGCAAAATCATCGAGCAGGTTCAGCCGCCGAACCAGGCGCTGCACCTGACCGGGGCTGCATGACGGTTTTTCAGAGTTTACGGCTCTCCAGTGGCCCCGGCAGGTGAGCTTGGCCGTTGGCCCAGCATCGTGGTTACGGGTAATTCAGACATCTCAATTATCTACCGAAAGGAAACTTTTCCCATGAAACTCAGTATCCTGCTCAGTATCGCCGCGATCTACATGACCCTCGTGGGCCTCGGCTTTATCTTTGCACCACAGGCCATCGGCATTGGCGCCGTCCCCACCGACGCCTCCGCCGCGCTGATTGCTTATCTGCGGCTTTTCGGCAGCTCCTTCCTAGGGATTGCGGTCCTTAACTGGACGGCGCGGAACGCGGAGCCGTCTACGGCGCGGAACGCCATCATCCTCGGCAACATTGTCGGATTTGGTGCTATAGCCGCCTTGGACGTGTGGGGATT
>JBOIEG010000106.1:0-1669 GCA_050740915.1 Gammaproteobacteria bacterium
CAAAATAACTTAACTATTTTCTCTTCCGTGTTGGC
Organism: Gammaproteobacteria bacterium; assembly: GCA_050740915.1. Classification (GTDB taxonomy): domain Bacteria; phylum Pseudomonadota; class Gammaproteobacteria; order JBOHHR01; family JBOHHR01; genus JBOHHR01. The sequence goes on from JBOIEG010000106.1 coordinate 36, forward strand.
AAGATGGCATAGTTCCATTCGCCTGCATCTTGCACAACCACCTTAAAGCATGACTCTAAAAATAAATCAACTTATTTTGACGCGATGCCTAAGATCCGCAACGCCATAACAGTCCATCCTTTGCACTTACTACGGAGATCCGGCGCTGTCCTCGCCTGTAGGACCCCGCAGAGCTTGCTCCAAGGCCATAGGGATCCTGACCTGCACCAAAGTACCTTCGCCGGGTTTTCCGTCGATCATCACGGTACCGCCCAGTTCGCGCGCCCGTTCTTGCATCCCGAGTAGGCCGAGTGATTGCCGCGCCCCAATCTGTTCCAGAGAAATCCCCCGACCGTTGTCGCTGATGCCGAGAACGGCAGCATTCTTCAATCCGGTCAATGCCTGACCCAGTTGGTCGTGGATCTCACGAGCGATGCGAGTTCGATCGGCTTCGATGGTGGCATTAAGATGGCGCGCTAGCTCGCGCAGCCGCATCTGAGACTCTGTAAGCTCTTGCTCGGCCCGCTTGCGCTCGGTGATGTCGATCGCCACGATGACTATAGCATCGAGAGCATCACTATTTTCCGCTGCAGCATGCATGGCGTTCGCGGTACATAGCACTGGCACATCACGGCCATCCCGGGTAAGGTAACTGACCTCGTATTCTCGCGCGCCCCCGCGACGGACACGATCAGCCACCTCCGACCAGGCCCTGCATACGTTCTCGAACCGCATGCCGACGAGCTCTGTTTCTTTGTAACCTAAGAGGTTGCAGGCAGCTGGGTTCACGGTCTCGATGAGGCTGTCAGGCGAGACCACGATGAGCGATTCGCTCATCACGCAAAAAATGCCCTCGACATAAGCACGGGATACGGTGTTACGCTGCAGGTCCTCGGCCATACGATTAAAAGCCAGGGCGAGGTGCCCCATCTCATGGTCCGCGCTCACCTCGATCCGCCTCGATAAGTCCCCCTGTCCCAGCCTGTCGATCGCGGTCTTCAACCGCTGCATAGGCCAAGAGATGCTGCGGGCCGTAACCAGCACCGCGATAACGCTAACGACTAAGGCTATGCCCAACAGCGAGAACACGAGCGCAACGCCTTCTCCCCCGACATCCAAGAGGCCCTGTGTAGTCTTAACGAGGCGGTCCTGAATATCTTTCTGGACCTCTTCGTCTAGAACCTTATCGGTCGACAATCGCAGCTCAACAGTCTTTTTTAAGCCGTCTTGCTTGCGCTTCTCCTGCTCGACGATCTGGTAAATGAGATCGGCGGCACCATTAAAAGCGCGCTGGGTCTCCTTAGCCCAGCGCGCATCTTTCGACGAAGCACCGCGAAAGCGGTGCAGGAATTCGGAGAAATCGCGGAGACCTTCGTATATACGATTTTCGTGCGCGACGCTGTTGTCCCTAGGGAAATTCGTCAAGCTCGTGCTGACCCGGTGAACATTAATATCCATGCCCAATATGGACTCGAGCTCAGCCGGGCGACTGCGATTCAATGCATTAACGCGTTGCTCAAGGAGACGGTTAACCCTCCAGTTGCATAAATTCTGTTGTGTAGTGGCAGAAAATGGCGTCGATTAAGGGTTTCAAGGAGTTTTAAGCTTTTCGCTGGATATCACCGTGGGTGACGTCTAGAGATCCGACAAAAAGG
>JBOIEG010000107.1:0-1830 GCA_050740915.1 Gammaproteobacteria bacterium
AGAAGAGTCTGTCCATCATCAACTCACGGAGTCGATTGCCTTGATGACCACCCGAACCTCGATTTTGGCGCTCAACACGTACGTTATGGCTTTGGTGTTCAACCTAAGTCCGACAGGCTCCTAGAGCGGGTCTTATTTTTTCATTCGTTCCTCCCACTGAAAAGCGTTCTTCAGCTTTAGGATTATATTGCCACCCTAAGCGCCTGTAATTGTACATCGAAAAATTCCGGATTGCACGTAGAACTTTCGCAAGCGAGCCACTTCTCGGCCGCAGTGGAGGAAGAAAGCTAAAAACGGGGGGAAACCGAGGGAGGTGAGCTTACTTCCTACAATTGTGTTGGGCTGCTAGAACGAAGCTAACGAGGACGCGCTCGTAGAACAAGGTCCACGGCGGACGACGGCTACCTGGTCCCTTTGGTGCGCTTCCTGGCGCAACCTGGATGAAGGATAATCGATGCTCCGAGACAACGCTAAGGGATAACGCGTGATTTTTTCTTCTCCCCCCTGCCCAGAACAAACACGACTCCGGCCCACTCATCCAAAAAACGCGCTATGCTCATGCGCAGATTGCCGCGTCCCGGATCGGCCAAATAGACACGATCCCCAGCCACTCCCCGGAGCACGGCAAAATGATGGTAGCCGAATGGCTGGACGTGAACGATCACAGGAGCCAGCAGCTGTGGAAGTTGGCCAACGGTCAGCTTAAAACCCGCGGCCTGATAACCCTTCTGTTGAGCCACAACTTTGAGATCCAGAAGGGAAAACCCGATCCGTTGCTTGCGCTGCTCGCTCCTCTTCAGTCATCGTTTTAAGCCGGGTGTTAAGCAGTTCTAGGATGTTCTTTTCTGAGGTATTCTCGCCATAATAATAAACCATGAGAGTAGCCAGCGCCGCCGCCCCGCAGGAGTTATCTTCTTGTTGTCTAACGACATATTTGTCGCGCAGCTCCTTCAGGGTATGACGCTTCCCGATGGCCTCCTTGGCGCTGGCGGGAACACTCCCGGCGCCCTCTTCGGCCACACTCGCCCCATTTATGACAAACTGCAGGATCAGCAGACACCCGAAAAAACGCCCTACTGTTATCATACGTTACCCACTATTCCAACTTCCCTCTATTCCGCTTTCCGAATGCTACCCCAACGGGGAATATGGCGCAGTTGGAGGTATTGAAAAGGGCTTAGACTTCCTGGGCTATCGCCTGACGCCGAAGGGGTGACAGTCGACAACCATTGCACCCTAGTGGCACGTGTGCCACCCAGCTTTACGAGCAGGACCCGGGAGCGAGCTTCCTGCAGCTTCCGGCAATGATTGTACGTGAAACTGAAACGTTGGTGCTCATGGACCCACGCAGGCGGGGTAAGCACTACACTTCCCTTCCCTGATTTAGCTCTGGTTTTTGGTTTTCTATTTACGGTACGGTGACATTGAGGATGTTCGCCGTCAACGGTATATCCACGCCGACTGGGGTCGCTGCAATGCTTCCTGAGGCGCCGACTACGAATCCGCAGTATGCGGCCCCCGCTCCGGTTGCGCCTGCATCAGGGGTGATGCTACACGTCGCCCCTCCTTCTGTGGTCGCCAAAGCCGCGTCCGGAAGTGCCTCGGGGGTGTGTCCCTGGAGGCCCCCAAGGGCATGGAAGTCACCCGCCATAGCGGGGGCCGACAGGGCAACGGCCAACGTACTTACCTAACAAAGTCGCTTTGATTTTTGCCTCCTCCGCAGAATTTGTGGGTACTGATCTGAGGCGTATTTATGCATCTGATTCATTACTTGGAATAAAGTTACGTTCTATAGGTCCGAAATTTTGGGTATCAAAAAATCTGTTGGGC
>JBOIEG010000108.1:0-3501 GCA_050740915.1 Gammaproteobacteria bacterium
CCTTTTTGTCGGATCTCTAGACGTCACCCACGGTGATATCCAGCGAAAAGCTTAAAACTCCTTGAAACCCTTAATCGACGCCATTTTCTGCCACTACACAACAGAATTTATGCAACTGGAGGGTAGAGATTGCCGTCCTGGCCGAGGGCGATGCGGGGATAATAGAGTTTCGCCTGCATTGTCGGGCCGCCATCCCCGCCATAGCCCCCTTGACCGGTGCCGGCCACGGTGGTGATGATCCCGTCCGCGCCCACCCGGCGAACGCGATTGTTGTACGTATCCGCGATATAGAGGCTACCGTCCTGGCCGAGGGCGATGCGGGGATAATAGAGTTTCGCCTGCGTTGTCGGGCCGCCATCCCCGCCATAGCCCCCCTGACCGGTGCCGGCCACGGTCGTAACGAGGCCGTCCGCGCCCACCCGGCGAACGCGATTGTTGTACGTATCCGCGATATAGAGACTACCGTCCGGGCCGAGCGCAATGCCCCAGGGAACAGAGAGTTTCGCCTGCGTGGCCGGGCCGCCATCCCCGCCATAGCCCCCTTGACCGGTACCGGCCACGGTGGTGATGATCCCGTCCGCGCCCACCCGGCGAGTGCGGTGGTTCTCTGTATCCGTGATATAGAGACCGCCGTCCGGGCCGAGGGCGATGCCAAAGGGATAACTGAGTGTCGCCTGCACCGCTGGACCGTCATCGCCGCCATAGCCCTGTTGGCCAGTGCCGGCCACGGTCGTAACGAGGCCGTCCGCGCCCACCCGGCGAATGCGCTGGTTGTACGTATCCGCGATATAGAGGCTACCGTCCGGGCCGAGGGCGATCCCGCGGGGAGAAGAGAGTTTCGCCTGCGCGACCGGGCCGCCATCCCCGCCATAGCCGTCTTGCCCGGTGCCGGCCACGGTGGTGATGATCCCGTCCGTGCTCACCCGGCGTATGCGGTCGTTGTGCGTATCCGCGATATAGAGGCTGGCGTCCGGGCCGAGGGCGATGTCCCAGGGATAAGAGAGTTTCGCCTGTATGGCCGGGCCGCCATCCCCGCCATAGCCCTGTTGACCGGTGCCGGTCACGGTGGTGATGGTATCGCCCACATCGTGCGCTTCACGGCGCTCACCGGTACCGAGCTCCAGCACCCGATGGACGGCGTCATAGCTGTGGTGTGTGCTCAGGCTCCAGCCGCCCATGGCGTCCGCCGCGGTCTTGTCTCCAGCGAGCGCTTGTTGCCAGCTCCGCGTCACGGCGATGGTGGACGCCCCGCGGCTGCCGATGACGGCGGTGCCCGCGCCGGAGCTCGCTTGGGCAAAGCTTTGGGCAAAGTCCGAGCGCGCGGCGTAGTAAACGAGGTTATATCGATAGCCGACCGTCACTGTGGCCGCGGCGCTCCCGGTCACGGGGCGGCCATAGGCGTCGAGGCCGTCCCACACAAAGCGGTAGGACTGGTTCGGCGCGGCCGGGAAGGATTGGGTGAAGCTCAGCCCTGCGAGCGCCACCGACAGATCGATGCTCTTAAGGCTCTCCGGCACATTGACCCCGGCGAGGGGGATGTCGATCACCTTGTCCCGTTTATACCCCTTTGCACGCCGGCTTTGATAGTGGAGCGCATAGGGGGTCGTGGTGACCGGGAGGACCTCGCCCATAGTCCGGGCCTGTGGGTTGATGCTGCACCCTTCTTGGCAGTCACTGTCCTTCTCGGGCGGCGGGTCTTTGGTGTCATCGGGCGGCGGTGGGGGCTCGTTGTCGAGGGACGGCCCATAGGGCCAGTTACAGTCCCAGGGCGTGAAATGGCTGACGGGCACCCACCAGAGCGACTTGCCCGGGGCGTAGAGGGCCGCGAGCTGCGCGCGCTCGGCATCGGTGACCCCGAGCTCCGCAAGGGCTGTGGGATCCGCGACCTGGCCACGGCCCCCGATGTCGAGCTCAGCAAGACCGCTGGCATCGACACCCAAGACCTTCACGATGCGCCCGTTTCCCGAGGGGATCCACGCGGCCTTTCCGCGGTCATACCAGCCTGCGGGTACGATGCCGCCCACGGGGAAGTCTAGGAAGTTGTCGACGTAGACCGGCAAGGGCTGGCTGAAATCGACGCGGGTGGCGCCGGCCGCGAGCGCCTCATCGACCGAGAGCTCCACCGCATAGGTATACCCCGAAGTAGGCGGCAAGGGGCCAGGCATGGCTTTAGGGCCATTGGCACCCACGGTGTATTCGGTGGCGCGCACATTGAGCGTGGTAAGTGCCCGGTTCGTTCCATCCGCAAGTGTCATGCTGGCCTGGGTGCCCTGCGGGAAGAGAACGGTCGCCTGGCGCGAGCCGTCGGCATCGGTGCTGAGACTGCTTCGGGCGACTTGGATCAAACTGCTGGAGGTGAGGTCGACAGTCGTGACCTGGCCGTCCAAGGGGATCATGACCACGTCGGCGGCGAAGACGAAATCCTGCCAGGGGGTTTGCACAGTGCGCTGCACGGGTAAGAAACCGGGACGCTGGTAGTCGAGGGTCAACTGTCCGCCGCCGTTGACCGCGAGATCGAACATCCCGTCCTGGCGCGAGACGGTTTGGCCGTATTCGGGGTGGTCCTTGATGGTGAGGGTAACGCCGGGCAGGGGTTGATCCTCCCGGTCCAACACCTTGCCGCGGATGACGGCCACCCGCCGAGGTTCAATAGTCCCCTCTTCGACACCGGTCTGGACAGGATTAGCGCCTGAATAGAGAAACGCCACCGCCTCCGTCATAGGGGTGATGCCGATGCTGCTGAGGAGAGGAGCGATGGTCGCCGGATTGGGTGGGATCTTGGCTCCATTGCCGATCGCTAAGGGCCGCCACTCGCTGGTATTGCCGGCAAGATCGGTGATCCGGATCTGGAAGCTATCCCCGCTTTGGCCGGGGAGCTCGGCGCTAAAGCTGCCATCGGCCCCTGCTTTGACCGTGACCGACTCTCCGGTGCGGATATTGGTAATCGTGACCCAGCCGCCCGGCTCTACGGCACCGGCCTTGCCCGTGATCGTGACCTTGTCATCTTTCGGGTCGCTTACGGTGATGTCGCCTAGGCTCGCCACCGCAGGCCCTACCGTGTCCACCATAAAGCTCACCCTGGAAGACACAGAGACATGGCCATGGAAATCGGCGATGGTGCCAACCAGGGTGTGCGCGCCTTCAGAAAGCCCCTCGCTTGGCGTACAGATGGCCTTTGCTTGCGAATAAGCACAGCTCACCGCAAGCGGCTGCTCGTCTAGGGTCAACGCCAAGGTGTTCGCATCGACTCCGATGCCGGCGTCGCTGTAGGAGAACGCGAGCTGGGGTTGACTGGTGTTGAGAAATGCGTCTTTTGCTGGGGCGGTGATGGCCAGCACGGGCGCTAGGGTGTCGGCATACAGTGCAAGCGCTCGAATCTTGGGTTTGTTCTTGTCTGAGAGTTTGTGAAAAACCGTCGCGAGCGAAGGGAGGTCGCGTTCCGCCGGAGCGCAGGAACCGCAGTGTATATTGAAATACATGAGGATTCCGAGCACCGCCGGA